>JBIKTT010000143.1:0-5949 GCA_044347925.1 Phycisphaerales bacterium | reverse complement strand
CGCCCGCGGAAGCCGCGCGCTCGAGTTCACTGTTTCCGTTCTTCGGGGGGATCTCGGTGCTGGCGGCGGGGTGGGCGAGCGATCGTCTGTTCCGCGGACGGCGCGGCGTGGTGATGGTGTGCATGCTTCTCCCGGCCTGCGTCTGTCTGATCGGGCTCTCGATGACGGGCCCGGAGAGCGATCCCTGGACGGGTCGGATGCTCATCAGCGGCGCGGCTTTGGGAATGCTGGGGCCGTACGCATTCCTGTCGGGCGCGATCGCGCTGGACCTTGGAAGCCGCAAGGGGAGTGCATCGGCGGCGGGCATGATCGACGCGGTGGGCTACTTCGCCGGAGCGCTCGCCGGGGCTCCGATTGCCAAGATCGCCAAGGGCTGGGGCTGGTCCGGGGCGTTCACGACGCTCGCCGCCACGGTGGTCGTCGTGACGTTTGCGGCCGCGATGTACTGGCGGAGCGAGCGGCGCAAGGACCGAGCGGCGGGCACGGCTTGAGGGTTGCGGCTGCCGCGAGTGGGGCCGGGCGTTGAGAGGGCGGTCGGAAAAACGACAACGCCCGGCAAGCCGGGCGTGTCTGAATGACCCCATTGGGATTCGAACCCAAGTTTTCAGGATGAGAACCTGACGTCCTGGACCAGGCTAGACGATGGGGCCATCGAAGGACCGTTTCGCCAGGACGCCCAACAATAGCCCGTGGGAACGAAAATGGCCAAACGGTCGCGGGACCATTTGGCCAGATCGGTGTGCGGGTCAGGGTTGTGAGACGGGTTTGCGGGCCGGATCAGGCCGCTTCGCGCTGTTCTTCGGGTTCCGCTCGGGTGCCGGCCACGCCGTCGCGGGTCACGTAGAACAGGTCGTGCGTGATCGGGTAGGGCAAGCGGCGGTAGTCCTGCTCGACGCGGGCGTGCAAGCGGCGGACGAACTTCTCCGGACCTGTCGACAGGGCCACGAACATGTCGCGAGCGGGGGTGGCGACGTAGAAGTCGCCGCCGAGGTGCGGAGCCAGGCGCTGGTGCAGGTCGCCCATGAGCAGGCGGGCGGCGTCGTATCCGTCGTGATGCCCGAGAATCGCGGCTTTCCCGCCTTCCTTGCTCTCGACGAACTGAACGTCGAGTTCGGGCGCGTACTTCTCCAGGTTCTCGCGGGCGATGAGGTCGAGGTCATCGACGGTGAGGTTCCAGCGGAGCACCTGCTCGGTGGTGATGCTCACGGTCATCTGGGGCAGGTCGGTCACGAAGACCACGACGGTGCCGTTGACGAAGGGGATGTGAGCGACCTGCTCGCGGGCGAGGTGCTCAAAGATCGTTTCGGGCTGGATGCGGGGCATGATCCGCGGACGGGCGAAATCCAGAGCCATGGTCATGACGCGGGCGGCGTCGGACGCGAAAAGCTGCTCGACGTAGTGCTCGATGATCTCGCCGGAGCGGTCCGGCTCGTTGGTCACCATGCGGTGAAGATTCTCGAGGTCGAGACGGCGGCCGTTGACGAGCATCTCGCGCGGGCCGGTGAGGTCGACCGAGAAATCCGGCTGCCGGTCGCGGAGCAGTTGAGCGACCATCTGGGCGAAATCCTGCGGCTCATTGCGGGAGTCACGGGGGTTCTGGTCGCGATCACGAGATTTACCGGGCATCGGTCACTCCCTTTTCTGACGCCGGGAGGTGACGATCCTGATGGGCACGGCCCGCCAAGGAATCGTTCCTGAGGCAGGCAGTTCATCGAGGTTCTATCCGTGCCGGGTGAGAATCAGTTCCACGCGCAGACCTTCGGGACGTTCGACGCGACGGATGTTCCGTCCGAGCATGGTGGAACGCTTCCTGCGGGTCGTGCGGGACCTTCGTGTTGTGCAGGCCAGGCGTGGGGTGGCGGCCCCTCGCGAGGCCTCCCGCTCCGACCCTGCTTTGGGTGGGCGGGTTCGGAGGCCAATGGAAGCGGGGAGGGTGTCTGGTATAATGCCTTTCGCACCCGAGGGAGCCCGAGAGGGCCTCCGGAGGGCGGGGTTTGGTGGCGGTGAGGGTCGGGGGAGGGTGGAACGGGCATGGTCGGCGTGGCCGGCCTCCGCGGAAAGAGTGTGCAATCAGCAGTGTGGCAGTCAGCCTGGAGTAGTCCATGACCGAGCAAGAGATTGAATCGAAGGTGATCGAGATCGTGGCCGAGCAGCTGCAGGTCGAGAAGGGCAAGATCTCTCGGACCACGAGCTTCGTCGACGACCTCAACGCCGACAGCCTCGATCAGGTCGAGCTGGTGATGGAGCTCGAAGACGCGTTCTCGACCCAGATCCCCGACGACCAGGCCGAGAAGCTCCGCACGGTCGGCGAAGCGGTCGACTTCATCAAGACGGCCAAGGCCAAGTAAGTTCCTCCTGCGTCCCAAGCGTGCTTCGGCTGAGGCGAGGGTGCTCACGCGCCGCTCGGGCGCCGATTTCCGGACGTTCCAATGCAGCGAAACCAATCGACGCGTGTGGTGATCACCGGCATCGGGGCTGTGACCAATCTCGGTCATGATGCTCCGTCCACCTGGGCTGGCATGCGCGAGGGCCGAAGCGGCATCAGCACCATCGAGGGTGACGACTTCAAGCTCTACCAGAACTGGGCCTGCACCATCGGCGGGCAGATCCGCGGCTGGGACGTCGCTCAGACGGGCGCCGTCGACCCGCGGGAAGCCCGCCGGCTCGACCGCGTGACGCATTTCGGGCTCGCTTCCGCTCACGAAGCCGTCCTTCAGGCCGGCATTGATTTCTCCAAAGAGAATCCGGAGCGGTGCGGCGTGATCGTCGGGAGCGGCATCGGCGGCATCAAGACGATCGAAGAGCAGACGCTCGTCATGCGTGACCGCGGACCGGACCGGATCAACCCGTTCACCGTGCCGCGTCTGATGATCAACGCGACGGCGGGAAACATCTCGATCAAGTACGGCTTGCAGGGCCCGAGCAGCGCCCACGCCACGGCGTGCGCGAGCAGTGGGCACGCCATCGGCGAAGCGATCGACATCATCCAGCGCGGCTGGGCCGATGTCGTCATCGCCGGCGGTTGCGAGATGGCCGTCACCCCCCTGTGCATCGGCGCCTTCATGACCATGAAAGCCCTCTCGACGCGGAACGACGCGCCGACGAAAGCGAGCCGCCCCTTCGACAAGGACCGCGACGGGTTTGTCATGGGCGAGGGCGGCGCGATGATGGTGCTCGAGAGCGAAGCCCACGCGAAAGCCCGCGGCGCGACGATCTACGCCGAGCTTCTCGGCGTCGGCAACACCTGCGACGCCGGCCACATCACGGCTCCCGACCCCAACGGCGGCGGCGCGGCCCGTTCGATGAAGATGGCTCTCCGCGAGTCGAACCTCAACCCGACGGACATCGGGTACGTCAACGCCCACGGCACGAGCACGCCCCTGGGCGACAAAGCCGAGGTGATGGCGGCCCTGAGCGTCTTCGGCGACCACGCTCGCAAATCCGCGGGCGGCAAGCTGCTGATGAGCTCGACCAAGAGCATGCACGGGCACACGCTCGGAGCATCGGGCGCGGTCGAGATGATCGCGTGCATCCACGCGGTGCGCGAGGGGATCATCGCTCCGACGATCAACCTCGACTCTCCGGATGAAGGCTTTGACGTGGACTTGGTGCCGCACCACGCCCGCGAGCGTCGCGTGAAGTACGCGATGAACAACACCTTCGGCTTCGGCGGTCACAACGTGACGCTGATCGTCGGGCGGTACGAGTAACGCGACTCAGCGATCGGACGAATGACGCAGCGGAGTAGATCCGCACTCGGGGCACGGCGCGACTGAAGCGATGCCGACGAGGGAGTAGCCGCACTTCGGACAACGATCGGCGGCTTTCGGCTTGGGTTCGATGCCCGAGAGACGCCAGCCCGACAGCGCGGCAAGGGCCGAGATCGCACCGACGTAACCGACCTGAACCCATGGGTCGACGGTGCTCAAAGTTGGCCCCAGTGTGACTCTGCCGACGAAGAAGAGAACCCCCGCGACGAGTAGCGTCCACACCGCCGCTCCCAGAAGCCTGCTCACGCTTGGTCGCCCAACCCCTCGCCACCGATCGTCACCGCGACCGCCGTTCCGCCGTACGAGTCCGGCGTGATCGGGGTCTTGAGCACGCGGATGCGGCGGCTTTCGGGGTCGATGCCTTTGGCGTGCATCATCTTCTTCAGGGTGCCGGGTAGGTTGAACTCGACATCTTCATCGACGACGTCCCACTGCTCGAGCGTCGCGCCGTGGCGGTTCACGAACGCTCGACAGATCGAAGCGACGAGGTCCTCGGGGGCGCTCGCGCCGGCGGTCAGAAGCACGGTCGGAGCCGCGCCGTCCTGACGCTTGCGCAGCGGAAGCGGCTCGGGCAATTCGCTCACATCATCCACGAGGATCGCGGGCGTGCCGACGTTCTCCGAGATTTCCGTCAGCCGGACGGAGTTCGACGAGTTCTTGCTCCCCACGACGATGACGAGGTCGCACTCGGGCGCGATGCGGCGGACGGCGTGCTGGCGGTTGGTGGTCGCGTAGCAGATGTCCTCGCTGGGCGGGGCTTTGAGGAGCGGGAACGCGGCTTTGAGAGCGTTGATGATGACGGCGGCGTCGTCGGTGCTCAGGGTCGTCTGGGTGAGATAGACGAGCTTGGCCGGGTCGCGGATCAGGAGCTTGGGGATGTCATCGGGCGATTCGACGACCTGCGTTGCGTCGGGAGCTTCGCCGCTGGTGCCGACGATCTCCTGGTGGTTGCGGTGGCCGACGAGGAGGATCTGGTAGCCTTGCCGGGCGTAGCGGACGGCTTCGGAATGGACCTTGGTGACGAGGGGGCAGGTGGCGTCGATGGCGGTGAGGCCCCGCGACCGGGCGTGCTCACGGACCTGGGGCGAAACGCCGTGGGCGCTGAAGACGACGATCTTGCCGTGGGGGACCTCGTCGAGGTCGTCGACGAAGACGGCTCCGCGGCCGCGGAGGCGGGCGACGACGTGCTTGTTGTGGACGATCTCGTGGTAGACGTAGATCGGGCGTTCCTCGATGATGTCGAGGACCTGATCGACGACGTCGATGGCCATGCGCACGCCGGCACAGAACCCGCGCGGATTGGCCAGGATCAGTTTCATCGGGTGATTCTAGTGGCGCGGGATGGCGGGTGTTCGACGGGCCCACGCCGGGTCCGGCTGTCAGAACGGCAGGGTGGCCGGTCGCCGCAGCCGGGGATGCGGCTTTGGCGGGTTGCGGGGCGTTCCTGAAGGGTGCCGAGAGGGTCTGTGAGGGCTTTGCGGGCTGGCACAGCAGTTGCCGAGGGAGTGATAAGGGATGGTCCCGACCGACCGTCCCGATCTGTCCGTAAACACCTGTCAAAGACCAAACCGGTTTTCAGCATTTGGAGCATTTCGACCATGGCCAAGGAACTCTCTTTCGACGTTGATGCCCGTCAGTCCCTCCTCGCCGGCGTGACCAAGCTCGCCCGGGCCGTGAAGGCGACGCTCGGACCGCGCGGGCGGAACGCCGTCCTCGACAAGTCCTGGGGCGGCCCGACCGTCACCAAAGACGGTGTCTCGGTGGCCGAAGAGGTCGAACTCAAGAACAAAGCCGAGAACATGGGCGCCAAGCTCGTGAAGGAAGCCGCCAGCAAGACCAGCGACGATGCCGGCGACGGCACCACGACCGCGACGGTCATGGCCGAAGCTCTCTTCCGCGAAGGCCTCCGCGCCGTCGCCGCCGGCGTTGACGCCAACGCCCTCGTCCGCGGCATGAAAGCGGCGGTCACCGTCGCCGCCAAGTCGATCGATGACCTCGCGACCCCCGTCAAGGGCAAGAGCGACATCCAGAACGTCGCCGCGATCTCCGCGAACAACGATCAGGCGATCGGCAAGATCATGGCCGACGCGTTCGAGAAGGTCGGCAAGGACGGCGTCATCACCGTCGAAGAAGGCAAGAACATCGAGACCGAAGTGACGGTCGTCGAGGGCATGCAGTT
>JBIKTT010000142.1:0-5951 GCA_044347925.1 Phycisphaerales bacterium | reverse complement strand
TTCGAGTCCGCCCTCGCCGAGTTCATCGCCGTCACCGGCGTCAAGCCCGGCGACCTCGAAGGCCAGTACAACAAGATGAAGAAAGCGGCCGACGCCAGCGAGTCCAAAGCCAAAGCCGTCTCCGACCGCATTTCCGCCACCGACACCGTCGCCAACAAGCTCTTCAAAGAGTGGGAAGCCGAGCTCGCCCAGTACAACAGCGAGCAGATGCGTGCCCAAAGCCAGCGGCAGCTCGACGACACCAAAGCCCAGTACGCGACCCTCCTCGGCAAAATGCGGGCCGCCGAATCCAAGATGAACCCCGTCCTCGGAGCCTTCAAGGACCAGGTCCTCTTCCTCAAGCACAACCTCAACGCCCGCGCCGTCGCCAGCCTCTCCGAAACCGTCCGAGGCATCGAAGGCGACGTCGCCAAGCTCATCGCCGAAATGAACACCAGCATCGCCGAAGCCAACCAGTTCATCGAACGCATGGGGCAGTGAGCGCGAGCGAGGTGTCCGGATCGCGGTCTTCAGTTTGAGATGTGAGGTTTGAGATTTGAGATTTCAGATCTCAAATTCCAAATCTCAAACCCCTACGCCCTCTTCTCGCTCGGATACGCGATCCGTCCGTGATAGATGCTCGTCACCGTCCGCGCGATCGACTCGCAGATCTGGTTCAGCTCCCGAAGCGTCAGCTCGCAGTCATCAAACTGCCCATCCAGCAGCCTCTTGTTCGCCAGATCCCGCACCAGCGCCTCGATCCTCGCCGGCGTCGGGTCCTCGAGCGTCCGCGTCGCGCTCTCCACCGCGTCGGCCACCATCAGGATCGCCACTTCCTTCGTCTGCGGTCTCGGCCCCGGATACCGATACTCCACCTCGTCGGGCATCCCGTCCAATTCCGAATCATCCTCTTCCCGATCAAGATCCCCGATCTCCGAATCCTCCTGAGCCGCCGCCGCTTTGGCCTTCTGCTTGGCCCGGTGGAAGAAATACTCGACCAGCGTCGTCCCGTGGTGGGCCTCGATGAAGTGCCGAAGCACCTTGGGGATGCCGAACTCAATCGCCAGCTCCACCCCGTCCTTCACGTGCCCCACGATCACCAGGAGCGACAGCGCCGGCGACAATTTGTCGTGCCGGTTCCCGCCGCCCACACGGTTCTCGATGAAATACTCCGGCTTGTTCATCTTACCGATGTCGTGGTACAAGCCGCCGACGTACGTCAGAAGCGAGTTCGCCCCGATCGCGTCCGCCGCCGCTTCCGCGATCGCCGCCACGTTCAGCGAGTGGTTGTACGTGCCCGGCGCACGCTGCTGAAGCTCCCGAAGCAGCGGCTGCTTCGGATCGCGAAGCTCAATCAGCGTCAGCCCCGTCGCCACATCGAAAAGCCGCTCGACCGTCGGCAGGACGAAAAGCACCACGCCTCCGCACAGCACCGCGCCCGCTCCGGCCATCGCCGCATCCACCATCGTCTGCCGCCACGCTTCGGGCACCGGCCGCTCCACCAGCCCCACGACCAGCGTCGCGACCGCCAGCGCCGCGCCCGCGCCCAGAGCCCCGCGAACCATCGTCCCGCGCTCCCGCACATCGCGAAGCAGCCACACCGCCGCCGCGATCCCCGACACCAACACCGCAAAGTCGCCCACCGATCGATCAAGCCCCAGACACACCAATGTCCCAAGCAGCACGCCGTACGCCAGCGCCACCCGCTGCTCATACGCCACCGTCAAAAGCATCGCCACGATGATGATCGGCGCCGTCGCCGTCACCGCCGAAAGCCCCGGATACATCACCGTCCCCGCACAAGCCGCCGCCAGCGCCACAAGCAGCAGAGCCGCCGCCGAGATCTGCCGCCCGACGCTCCGCCGGATCCGCGGCACGAACAACGCCGTGTACCCCGCGCACGCCGCCGCGATCGCCGCCGTCACCGCAACCAGCCCCGCCCGCGGCCACCAGATCTGCCCCGAAGTCGCCACCGTCGGAAACTGACGCCGCTCCGCTTCGTAAAGGTCGTACTGCGCCGGCGTCAGCGCGTCGCCCCGCGCGAAGATCACCTGCCCCTTGGCGTACTTGATCGTCTGAAGCGGCACCGCGTTCGCCGCCGCCGCCAGATCCTCCGCCGTCGATTCCTCATCAAACCTGAAGGTCGGCCTCGGCTCGTTCAAAAGCCGGTTCGTCGCCACCTCCGCCAGCGCCCCGCGAAGCCCCGACGCACGCACCATCCCGCGCATCGCTTCGTCTCGCATCGCCGCGCCCGACAGATTCACCACCTCCGCCCGGGGCACCGTCGTCGTCGACGCCGCCGGAAGCGAAAGCTTGATCTCGACGTTCAAACCCTCGGTCAGCGCCCGCTGAAACGTCCGCTCATCAAGCACCGGTTTGCGAAGCAGGATCGACCCCAGCCGCGTCACACCCTTGGACCACGCTCCGTCCGCCGCCGCGTCCGCGCCGCGCAGCGCGCCCAAAAGCTCCTCCGTCAGCCCGAATTTCTGCTGGATCGCCGGATCCACCCGGTCCAGCGTCGTCGCCGAAGCCACCGCCGCCGGCAGACTCTCAAGCGACTGCACGATCTCCCCGATCACCTCCGAGTTCGCCGCGTACACCCGCGGCACACGGCTCTTCGCCGCTTCCCGAAGCTCCTGCTCCGCCGCACGGTCACGGTTCACCAGGTCCGCACGCACCGTCCGCGTCTCGTCCATCACCCGCCCGACCGCCACAAGCGGCATCTCCCGCGACCACACCACCATCCCTGACGCGAAAAGCCCGGCCAGAATCGTGACCAGAAGTCCCCACGCCCCGATCGGCGATTCCACCGCCTGAAGCACCATCGATCCCAGTACCGCCCGCGCCTGCCCGCGCCGCTGCCGCACGCTCCGGCTGATCGCACTCGTCCTCGACCTGTTCGTGTCGCGTGCCATGCGTTACCGCGGCCCCCCGATGCCTTCATCGTCGTACGCGTCGATCACGCGCTGCACCAGCGGATGCCGCACCACGTCGCTCCTATCAAGGCCCACCATCGCCACCCCCGGCGTCCGCGCCAGTCTCCGGCACGCATCCACCAAGCCGCTGTCCCCCGGGTTCGCCAGGTCCACCTGCGTCGCGTCCCCCGTCACCACCATCTTGCTCCCGTGCCCCATTCGCGTCAGGAACATTTTCATCTGCGAGCGAGTCGTGTTCTGCGCCTCGTCCAAGATGATCATCGCGTTGTTCAACGTCCGCCCGCGCATGAACGCAAGCGGACAGATCTCCACCACGTCGCTCTCCATGAACCGGCGGATCGTCCCGTACTCCATCATGTCGTGCAGCGCGTCAAAGAGCGGCCGCAGATACGGGTTCACCTTCGCTTCAAGATCGCCCGGCAGGAACCCGAGCTTCTCGCCCGCTTCAACCGCCGGCCTTACCAGAAACAGCTTGCTCGTCCGCCCCGTCTTTAGCAGGTGCACCGCCACCGCCACGGCGAGGTACGTCTTGCCCGTGCCCGCCGGCCCGACCGCGAAAACCATGTCGTTGTCGCGGATCGCCCGCAGATACGCTTCCTGATTCGCCGTCTTGGGCTTGATTTGCCGCCCGCGGACGTACACGTCAAGGCGTCCATCCCACGCCTCATTCAGCGACGGGACCTCCTCCGCCCCGGCTTCCTCGCCCTCAGGAAGGTCCGCCAGCGCCGAGGATTCATCCGTGATGCACCCCAGCACCTCGCGACGGTTCATCGGCCGGTTCTGCCGCGCCGCCGCTCCAAGCCGCTGAAGCACCCGCTGCGCCACCGTCACCGGCCCCCGGCCACCCCGGATGTGCACCACGCCCTCCCGGGCCGTCACATCGACGCCGAGCGCCTCGCGAAGCATCTTGAGATTGCGTTCCCCGTCCCCGAGAACCCCCAGGCGCTCCGACCCCGTCGAAACTCGTATCGTCATGTCCAAGCGATGCGTACTCCCGGTCGTCCGACGACCCCGTCACTGTATCGAACCCCGCCGCCCGAGGTATCCTCTCCCCGCATGGCCCCCGTACCCCGCCAGCTCGCTCTCTTCGCCCTCCTCTTTATCGGCGGCTGCTCCATCCCACGCCCCAACGTCGACCCCGCCCAAAGTGCGAACGTCGTCGAGGACGCCGGCCAGTCCCGCGTGGATGTGGTGGGGGACTGGGACGATGTCTCAGCCGCTTTGGCCGTCGGGCTCGGCAAGCTCAACCTCGCCGTGGTCGACGGGACCTTCGACCAGAACCAGCTCTCTTATGCGCTGGTGGACGTGCTCGACCGGCCCGCCCAGATCCGGGTCGCCAAGCTCGACCCCGCACAGGGCGTTCCCGTGGACACCATCCGCATCTCGGCTTCCTTCACCCGCTACCGCGACAAGGACCGTGAGCGGCTCCTCGTCGCCGCCGTCGCGCAGCGTCTCGCCGAGCTTCGCGGCGTCGACATCGCACCCGTTCGTTGAACGTGCCTCAAGCCGTCTCGCGAGACGCTTCCACCGGCTCGGGAAGTTCCACGATCATCGTCGTGCCTTCCTTCCACACCGATTCCACGCGGATCGTCCCGTCCAGCGACTTCACCGCGTGACGCACGATCGCAAGCCCAAGCCCGGTCCCCTTGGCGCCGTTCCCCATCCGCGAGTTCTCCACCTGGTAGAACCGCTCGAAAATCCGCTGCTGTTGATCCAGCGGAATCCCGATCCCCCGATCCGCGACGCTCCAGCGAATCCCACCCTCCATCCGCTCCACGCCGACCACGACCTCCGTCCCGTCGTACGCGAACTTCAGCGCGTTCTCGATCAGGTTCCGCAGGATCAACTGCAAAAGCCGCGGATCCGTCCGAAGCTCGCTCACTCCCGCGCGAAACGCCAGACCGACCGTCCCCTGCGCCATCGCCGAAGCAAACTGAGCACGCATCGACGCTTCCACCTCAGCCACACGAACCGTCGACACCTCGATCGGAGCTTCGGTGCTCTCAAGCCGCGAGAGGTCCAGCAGATCCCGCGTCAGATCCTCAAGCCGCGTTGAGTTCTCCGCGATCATCCGCAGCAGCCGCGACCGGATCCCCGGCTCCTCCGACGCGCCGCTCTCCAGCGTCTCGATCGCACCCTTGATCGCCGCCAGCGGGGTTCGAAGCTCGTGGCTCGCGTTGGCCACAAAGTCCGTCCGAAGCCGCGCCGCTTCCGAAACCTCCGTCACGTCCACCATCGTCATCACCACGCCCACCGCTTCGGATCCGCGCCGCCACGGCGAAGCCGTCACTTCCACCGTTCTCGCCCCCGACGTTGGCAAAAGCCAGCGAATCTCGGCGCTCCCCGCCCGCCCAGCCGCAGCGTTCCGATGAAGATGAAGCACCTCGCGCTGCGTGATGAACTCCGCGATGTTCCGACCTGTCAGGCCCCGCGACGCCACGCTCGACTCCACCGAAAGCAGCGCCAGCGCCGGTGCGTTCGCCGAAACGATTCGGCCGTCAACATCCGTCCCAAGCACGGGAATCCGGATGCTCTCCAGCACGCCCGAAGCCGCCGCCCGCGCCGCTTCCGCGACTTCCGCCTGCGCACGCGAAAGCGGCACCGCACGCCCGACCGCCGCCAGCGCAGCTTCCAGATCCGCATCCGCTTCTTCGTCCAGCGCCGGTCCCGAAGCGTGCCCCGCATCAGCCAGCGTTCGAGCGACGCGCTCCCGCCGCTCGCGTTCCGCCGAGCGACGCGCCCGCGAAGGCCCCGCGACGAAGATCAACCCCGCCCCGACGCTCGCTCCCAGAATCGCAATCGCCCGCTCACCAGCCGACCAGTCCCGCGTCGCGGCGAACAGCGACACGCCCCCGACGAGCATGATCGTCGCGAAGCCGGCAACCGCGGGCCGCTGCTGAAACCACCGGAGCATCGGCGGATGCTACTCCTCGCCCGAGCCCGGCGCATCCGCCGTCGCGCGATATCCCACCCCGCGCACCGTCTTGATCAGGCTCGCCGAACCCCCAAGCTTCTTGCGAATCGCCGTCATGTGCA
>JBIKTT010000141.1:0-5995 GCA_044347925.1 Phycisphaerales bacterium | reverse complement strand
GTGGCGTAGTAGATGATCTGGCCGCGACCCTCGTCGACGACGAGGACGGCGCCGCCGGTGAGGGCCTGCTGCTGGTTCTGGGCGTTGCGGCGCGAGCCGTCGTCGTAGTAGTAGCCGAAGTTCATGCCCCGGTTGACTTCATCCTGGGACTTGATGGTCGTGACCTCGCCCATGCCGCGCTGGCGGGCGATGTCGGCGACGGCTTTGGCGGATGAGCCGACGCGGTAGGTCTTGGGTTCGAGGCGGCTTTGGGCGTCGACGATTTTGATGAGGGCTTTGACGTACTCGACCTCTTCCTTTTTGCCGCGGAAGAAGAGGGAGTTGCCGTTGGGGCTCGCGGTGAGGCGTTCCGCGAGGTTGTCCATGTTGGTTTTGGCGGCGGCGGCCTGGGGCTGCTGCTGCTGGATGGGGTTGCCGTAGTCGTCGAACTGGCGGTTGCCCTGACGGGTGTTGCCCTGGGGGGCCTGCCCGAGCATTTCGAGGATGCGCTGCTTGGCGACGGTGGGGGAGACAAAGTTGAGGTCGATCTCGGTGACCTGGATGAGGGCGTATTCCTTGATGACCCGTTCGATGACGGTGGCGACCTCGTCGATGCGGCGCTGGCTGTCGACCATGATGATCAGGCCGAGTTCATCGTTGTAGACGATGCGGCCCCCGCCCGAGCCGCCGCCGCCGGCGTTGCCGGCCTGGGGCGGGGCGATGGGCATGCCGTTTTCATCGACGCCGCCGCCCTGCGGCTGGCCGCGGTTGGGGGCGCGGTTGCCCCCGACGACGGAGGCGCCGCCCGAGCCGAGCAGGCCGTCGATCATGGATTTGAGCGAGCTGGGGCGGATCCCCTCGGTGACGAAGACGCGGGTGGTCATCGAGCTTTCGCCGAGTTCAAACTCGGCGCTGCCGGCGGGGACGACGGCGTAGAACTCGGTGCGGCGGTCGTAGACCAGGACGTACTTGTGAAGCTCAAGCCACGCGCGGAGCATGTCGAGCAGGCGTTCCTTCTTGATCTTGACCGGAGCGTTGAAAACGATGCTTCCGGAAAGGTTCGGATCCGAGTAGATGTTGATCTCGAGCGTCTGGGCGACGATCTCGACGAGGGTGGTGAGCTCGACCGCTTCGGCGAAGTTCGAGAACTCGATGAACCCGTCACCGGCGTCGATGTTGGGAACCTCGACCGCTTCTCCGGCCGGTGCTTCGGCATTGCCGGGATTGAAGCCCGGGGCGTTGGCACCGCCGGGCTGGTTCGGGCGGCCGCCGGCCGCGGGGTTGTTCCGATTCTGGGGGACGCCGGGCTGGGCCGTGGCGCTGTTGCGGCCGCCGACCTGCGGCTTGGCCGAGGGGACCTTGCCCGACCCGGCGGGCTGGGGGGGGAGGACCGGGATGGCTTTGTCCTGAGCGTGCGTGACGGAGCCCAGAGCGAGGACCAGGCCTGCGACCGCGAGGAGGCTTGCCGCATGGGGGCGGGAAGGGGACAGGTGGCGCGGGCGGCGGGCGTGGAAGTTCTGCACAGGCGGATCTCCGAGGAATGAATCGGGCACGGCTATGGTAACGGCGGGACGCGAGCGGTGTGCACCCATGTGCATCGCCCGGGTTCGAGCGGCTCCACAAGCCGGGGACGCTTTGTATCGGCGTCCTTGGAAGCGGGGCCCAAATCTAGCGCCGCAGAGGTGTTCGGCGTTCGCGCTGTGTGCGCAATCCGACAGACTTCGACAAATCCACCCGTGAACGCCCCAACACATCCCGATCACCCTTCGCCGGCCCGAGCCGCTTCCCCTCGACGGGTGGTCAGCCTGCTTCCGTCGGCGACCGAGATCGTGTCCCTGGTGGGGGGTGGCGAGCTTTTGGTCGGGCGTTCGCACGAATGCGATTATCCGCCGGGGGTGGGTCGTCTCCCGGTGCTGACGTCGGCCCGGACGAGCGGGGACGATCCGGCGGACCTTGACCGGCAGGTGCGTGAGTCGACGGCGGCGGGTGCGTCGCTGTATAACCTCGACGGCGACCTTCTGGCGGAGCTTGCGCCGGACCTGATCATCACGCAGGACCTTTGCTCGGTGTGTTCGATCGACCTGGCGGCGGTTCGTCGCGTGGCGATGGGCATGGCGAACCCGCCCGAGGTGCTCAGCTTGAATCCCGAGACGGTGGAGGGGGTGCTTGATGATGTGCTCCGCGTCGGGCAGGCGTTGGGGCGTGTCGAAGCGGCGACGCGGGCGGCGGTCGGCTTGCGCGAGCGGCTTTTCGCGGCGGGGGAGCACGTCAATCCGTTTGACGACGGTCCGAGCGTGGCGTTTCTCGAGTGGACGGAGCCGCTTTTCGTCGGCGGGCACTGGGTGCCGCAGCTTGTGGAGCGAGCGGGGGGGCGGCACGTGCTGAATCCGACGGCGCCGCGAGCGACCGCGGGAGCGGCGATTGGCCCGCAGATGGCGGAGCGTGTCGCGGGCAAATCGGTCGTGGTGACGCCGGAGGCGTTTCAAGCGAGCGAGCCGGAGTGGATCATCATCTGTCCCTGCGGGGTGAACCTGCGTGGAGCGGTGGAGATGGCGAAGGCGATCGCGGGGGCTTCGTGGTTTCGCGAGACTCCTGCGGCTCGCAGGGGCCGTGTCGCGGTGGTGGACGGGAATCAGATGTTTGCGCGGCCGGGGCCGAGGCTTGTGGACGGGTTTGAGTTTCTGGTGGGGCTCTTGAATGATCGGCCGGACGTGATTCCGGCGGATTTCCCGTGGGCGAAGCTTGAGGTTGGATGATCAGGCGCGGCGGCGGCGTCCGGCGGCGAGCCCTGCGAGGGCGAGGAGGCCGAACGTGCCCGGGGCGGGGACCACGACGAAGCTGATGGTGTTCTGCGTGAAGATCGGCTGAAGGAAGAGGTCCTGCGACTCGATCGCGAGATCGAACTGGGCGAAGGTGCCGGAGATCGGTCCGTTGAACGTGAAGACGTCGGTGAAGACCTGACCGAGCGTCCCGGCGAAGGTCGCGTCGTTGATGATGATCGCGCCGGCGGCTCCGTCCTCGAAGGTGGCGGTGCCGAAGAGGGTGAACTGGTCGTATCCGCCGAGCTGGGTGGCGTTGATGAGGTCGAGGGTGAAGCTGCTTCCCGCGGCGACGGTGAGGCTTCCCTGGATGGAGAGGGTGCCGGCTTCGCCATCGCTGAACCCGCCGCGATGCTGGAGATCGGCGTTGATGAGGCCGCTGCCGCGGATGAGGCCGAAGTTGTTGTACTGGCCCAGAACGGTGAGGATCCCGTTGTCGAGTTCGACCGTGCCGGTCTGGTCGAGGTCGCCGGAGACGACGACTTCGCCGACGGTGCGCGGGCCGGTGCCCGTGCCGATCTTGAGCGCGCCGTCGAGGGTGAGGCCGCCCCCGACGGTGAACAGCTTGTTCCGGACGTTGAGCGTGCCGGTGTTCGCGATGGTGTTGAGCGGGGCGAAGGCGTCATTGCCAGCGAGGTCGACGATCTGAGCGTTGTCGCCGTCGAGGGTGATGTTGTTCTCGATGCGGGTGACGGCCGCGTTCTGGAAGCGGAGCGTGCCCTTGATGTCGAAGGTGCCGCCGCTGAAGACGCCGCCGGAGAAGTTGGTGAGTTCCGACCCGGCTCGCACGACGAACTCGCTGCCATCCTCGACCGCGAGGCGGCCCGCGCCGAGCACCGAGAAGTCCGCCGTCGAAAGCGTCGTGTAGGTCGTGTTTCCGGTCAGCGTGAAGGAGCCGGAGCCACCGATCATGCTCCAGTCGGCGAGGGCGTCATCGCCGACGTCGGTCAGGATCTTCGCGGAGGAGGTGTTGAAGGTCACGTCCGAGTTGATGACGTTGATGGTCTGGCCCGCGCCGGCGCGGAGTTCGCCGGAAAGGTCGAACGTCCCGCCCGTGAGGGTTCCGGCTTGGATGTTCGTAATCGTTGAACCGGCTTGCACCTCGACCACGCCGCTGACGCCGACGGTGAGCGTGCCGTCGACGGTGAGGTCGCCGGCGGTGGTGAAGGTGCGGTTGCTCACGCCGAGCGAACCCGCCGTGCCGACGGTGAGGGCGCCGTCAAAGGCCGTTGTGCCGGAGCTGCTCAGGATCGTGGCCGAGCCGCCGTCGAGCGCCAGGTTTGACTCGATCCGACGGATCGAAGCTCCGTCGAAGGTGAAGCTGCTGTCGAAGAGGTTGAACGTGCCGCCCGCGAGCGTCTGCGTGCCGGCGTTGTAGTTGGTGAGCGACGAGCCCGAAGCGACGGTGAAGCTCGAACTGCCCGCGTCGTCCTCGGCGCCGATGGTCAGCGTGCCCGCGTTCGTGAAGTCGCCGAGCGTGGTGAATGAGCGTCCGTCGCTGACGGTGAGGCTTCCCTCCGAGCCGTTGACCGCGAGGGAATTGATCCCGTCGAAGCGAGAGTTCGTGCCCACCAGTTCGACGGTGGCGTTGTTCTCGGTGATCTCAACCGCGACATCTCCGAGGTCCACGATCTGGAGTTCGCCGGCGTCTTCCGAGCGGAACCGGCCGCCGACGAGGTTGCCGCTGTTGAGATTGGAGAGCTGGTTGACCTTGAGGATGCCGGAGGAGACGCGGATCAGACCGCCGCCGGAGTTGTTGATGGTGACGCGGTTGAAGAACGAGGTGCCGCCCGAGAGCTTGTGGATCACGCCGTTGTTGAAGATCGTGCCCGTGGCGCCCAAACCGTTGTACCCGAAGGTCGCGGCGGAGTTGATCCGCATGGTGGAAGCGGACGAGAGCGTGATGCTCGCGGCGCGGCCCATGACGATGTTGCCCGAGCCGTTCCAGTCCATGAACGCGCCGCGGTGGTCCACGCCGGTGTCGCAGATCTCATCGGTGGTCGAGTTCGCGAAGGTGACGTTGCCCCAGAAGGTCGCGCCGGTCGTGCGGCGGAGGCGGGCTCCGTTGTTGAAGGTGGTGTTGCCGAAGACGGTGAGGGTGCCGGTGCCGCCGAGTTCGCGGCGGCCGTAGAACTCCGAACCCAGCGTCATGTTCTGGTTGACGACGAGGCTGTTGGTGTTGTTGAGGCTGAAGATCGCTCCGCCGCCGGGGTTATGGGTGAAGTTCTCGATCGTCGCGTTGATGTCGAGGTTGACGGTGTACGCGCCCGCGATGTTGATCACCGCGTTGAAGGTGTTCGGGAAGCTGTTGTTCGGGATGCCGCTAGGCGACCAGTTGGAAGCGTTGTTCCAGTTGCCGCCCGCGCCGTTGGTCCACGTGAGGGTGGTCTGGGCGAGGGAGGTGCACGCCGTGCCGGCCAGCATCGCGAGGGCGGCGGGCGCGCAGAGTCGACCGGTGAACAAAGACCGATATTTCGTCGTCATGGATTCTCTCTCCCGCGCCGAACCACAAGCGCTCGCCGCATCTCCGTGGCAAAGGATACGGGACAACCCCCGAACTTCCAAGATCCAACTCACCGTGATGGCCATTTTCACTCGGCAGTTCCCCATTTCGGGACGTTCACGAGGGGTGTCCGTCTTCCGGACGGACGATGCACGGCTCATTTCGGACGTGAATCCTCGGATTTCATGGCTTCTCGGATGGTTCGGAGCGCGTCGCGGGTTTCGACCACGGCGGGGGAGGCGTCGGTGAGCGCACCGTGCTTGGTGCGGAGCTCTTCAAACCGGGTCTGGGCGGCGGTCATGAACTGCTCGGCTTGGCGTAGCTTGGCGTCACGGTCGGGGCCGGTCGCGACGGCGAGGGTGGCGTAGGCGAGATTGATCTGGCCCATCTTGAACTCGGCCAGGCCCAGATCGCGGAGGTGGCGAGCGGTGGCGTCGGTCTTGTACAGGCCCGCTCGGAGGCGCAGTGAGTCGGCATAGGACCGCTCGGCTTCGGCGAGCAGCGCGGGCCTGTTCGCGGCGTCCAGCCGGGCCAGCCAGCGGCGCTCGTTCCCGACCTTGTTGAGCATCACGGCCCAGTCGCGGACACCCTCGATGTTCTTGGGGTCGCTTTCGGAGAGGCGGGAAGCGACGGCGAGCCCGCGGGCGTAAACCGTCGCGGCTTTGGTGCGGAGCGAGCGCTCGATGGCGGATCC
>JBIKTT010000140.1:0-6028 GCA_044347925.1 Phycisphaerales bacterium | reverse complement strand
TCAGGCCCATCGCCCGAAAGCAGATCGTGAAGCTCGCCCGCCGTCTGTGTCGGCAGGATCGGCCGCCGCGAAGTCGCGTAGATCAACCCCGCATCCATCCGCGCCGCGATCGAGATCACGCTGTTGCCCGTCGTCGTGTCCCCGCCGAGAATCGCCCAGTTGATCGGGGCCGCGCCCCGCCAGCGTGGCAGAAGCGACGCATGCAGGTTGATCGCCGTGCCGACGCGGGCCGGGTCGACAAGCTCGGGGCTGAGCTTTTGCCCAAACGCGATGACGACCATCGCTTGCGGCTTCCACGCGTGGATCTCAGCGGTGACGGCCGGCTGATTCACATCCTCGGGCTTGATGAGCGGGGTTCCCGCGCTCTGCTCCTGCACCCATGCGGCGATCGGCGTCGGGGTCAGAGCCACCCCGCGCCCGGCGGGCCGGTCCGGCTGGGAGACGACGCCGACGACCTCGTGTCGCTCGAAGAGAGCTTTGAGCGTCGGCAGGCCGAACTCGCCAGAACCCAGAAACGCAATCCGCATGCGTGAGGATAGCCGGATGCTCTGTGATTGACGGGCACTACGATGCAAGATGCCGGCCTCGGATGCGACCAAACCCGTGCCTTCGCTCTGGCGATTCGGGCCGGCAGGCATGCTCGCCGTTGTGGTCGGAACGGTGTTGCTTCTCGCGCGATGGGCGGGGTTTGATCCGTTCTTCGTGTGTCTGGAATGGCTGGTCGAAACGCTCAGTCCGGGCGGGGCGATGACGATCGTCACCGGTCTTTATGCGTGGTTCGGGCTGATGTGGGATTTTCGTGAGGTCGGGGCGCCGCTGATCGAGCCGAACCTCTGGGTCGCGAGCGGGTTCGCCATTGCGATGACCATCGCGGGAACGCCCAAGCGATGGCTTTGGATGCCCATGATCATCGTGGTCGGCGGGTCTTTCGCCGCTTTACCATTTCTATGGAGCGGCTTGGTCCAGCTCCTTCGAGACAGCGCGGGTTCGAGCGCCGAACTTGTGTTGGGCGCATGGGTGGAACTCGGACTGGTTTCTCAGGTCGTCATGGTCGCGATGGCGACCCGCGACCGGAGGTTGGCGGTGCCGCTGGCTTTCGTCCTTGTCGCCGCGTTGACGTCGCGTCTGTGGCTGATCGACCTAGCGATAAAGCACATCAGCTCGGACTGGGGCTTGCCGGCCATGCTCTGGTGCTGGTATGCGGGCTTTTACGCGGTCCTGCTCCACTGGAGCGTGACCGAACGGCGTCGGATCATCGCCGTGGCCAAAGGCAACATCTGCGAGCGGTGCTCCTACGACCTCTCGGCGACGACCGGAAACCTGTGCCCCGAGTGCGGCGGAACCCGGGAACCCGCACCCGCGGCCGTTTCGGAATCCCCAACGCCCGCCGCCTAGGGTTGCCCGATGGCCAGACTGACCAAACCGGAGGACATCGAATCCGCGGCGAAAGCCGCTGAGTGCGTCGTCGAGACCCACCGGCGCGTCGCGGCTTTCCTCCGCCACGGCATGACCCTCCCGCAGGTCGATGAGTTCGTCGCCAAGACCCTCGCCGATCTCGGGTGCACCTCCTGCTTCTTCGGGTACGCGCCGGACCGAAGCCATGTCCCCTTCCCCTCCAACGCGTGCTTGTCTGTCAACCAGTGCGTCGTCCACGGCACGCGCGGGTACTACACCGACAAGCTCAAAGCCGGCGACGTGCTCAAGGTCGACATCGGCGTCTTCCACAAGGGCTGGGTCGGCGATGCCGCGTGGACCTACTCGATCGGCGAACCGACGCCCGTCATCCGCAAGCTCATGGACTGCGGCAAAGAAAGCTTGCGCCGTGGCGTGCAAGCTCTCACCCCCGCCAACCAGTGGATCGAATGGGCCCGCGCGGTGCAGGGACACGTCGAGCACGAGTGCGGGTTCCATCTCATCCGCGGCTTGGGCGGCCACGGCATCGGATTCAAGCAGCTCCACGGCCCGCCCTTTGTCTCCAACACCGTCCCGGTGCACGCGAACGAGTGGCGAGAAGCGTTCGAGAAGTGCCCGGTCGGAACGCTTGTCGCGGTGGAACCGATGATCGCGGTCGGCACCGGGCGGACGTACACGAACATGGTCGACAAGAAGCGGCACGACTGGCCCGTCTTCACCGCCGACGGTTCGATGAGCGTTCACTATGAGCACGATGTGCTCATCACCGCCGAGGGGCCGCGAGTTCTGACGGCCGGCCTCGAGCAACTCGACGATGTGATTCGATCCTGACGCGAGATCCGGACGGATTCTGTTCGGAGCAAGCTCTCCGAATCTTACATTTTTCGCCAATCCGCCAGAATTTTCACCTTTGGCGTCCCGTTTCGACGCTTACTGAGGTGGGGGGTGCGGAGTCTGGGAGGAGAGCCGCGGACGCATCGCGGGCGGGGGCAACAGCGAGGGGGCCGAACCTGGGAGGGGACGGCCCCTTTGCGCTTTTCGCCGCTTCGTTCGGCCCGACAGGAGCTCCAACGCATCCCGGGCAGTTTCCCGCGACGCCTACGGTTCGCCGCATGTCACGCGTCGACGACATCTTCTCCGATCTGCGTTCCCGCGGGATGAAAGCCCTGATGCCCTTCATCTGCGGCGGGTTCCCCAAACCCGGTTCCACCGGCGAACTGCTCCGGTCGATGGAGCGCGGTGGTGCCCGCATCGTCGAGGTCGGCATTCCGTTCTCGGACCCCATCGCCGACGGTCCGGTGATCGCCGCAGCGATGCACCAGGCGCTCGTCGCGGGCGCGACGCCGAGGTCCGTCTTTGATGAGGTCGCCGCGACGCGGAGCCAGCTTGAGGTCGGCTTGGTCGCCATGGTGAGCGTCTCCATCGCGTACAAGTGGCCCGGCGGTGCCTCGGGCTTCATCGGGTCGGCGTCCGAAGCCGGTTTCGACGGCTTCATCTTCCCCGACGCTCCGCTCGAGGAGTCCGGACCGCTCATCAAAGCCGCCAAGGACGCCCAGCGGTCGCTCGCGCTGCTGGTCGCCACGACCACGCCCCCTGATCGCGCCCGGGCCATCGCGGAAGCAAGCTCCGGGTTCGTGTACCTGCTCGCAAGGTCGGGCATCACCGGCGAGTCGAACAAGGCGCCGGTGGTCGGGCCCGCCGTGGCTCGCCTTCGCGAGTGCACGCAGCTCCCCATCGCGTGCGGGTTCGGCATCTCCAACGCCGAGCACGTCCGCGCGGTGGTGACCACCGGGAAAGCTGACGCCGCGATCGTCGGATCGGGCGTCGTGCGCCGCATCGCCGACGCGGTCAAGGAAGGCCGCGACCACATCGTGCCCACCGAGAGCTTCGTCCGAAGCCTGGTCGGCGGATTGGGCTGAGAGCTTCAGCAGCCGGTTTCGTACGCGATGACGAACGCGTCGTAGTCAAAGAAATCCAGGAATCCGTCGCGGTTGAAGTCCGCTTCGATGTCGCCGATTTCGTACGCGATGACGAACGCGTCATAGTCGAAGAAATCGAGGAAGCCGTCTCCGTTGAAGTCCGGCGAGCAGTTCGGCAGCGAGAAGGTGATCTCAAGCATCGGGCGGTCGGCGGTGGCCGGAGCTTCGCTTGACGCCGGATACCACGCGTCGGTGCTTGCGGTGACGAGCGCCCAGCCCCAAGCCGCGGCTTGCGGGTCGGCGGCGTTCAGCCACGATTCGACGGTCGTGGTCACGTCGAAGACGGCGACGGCGTCGTCGATGTTGGGCGAAAGGGTGAACTCCGCGTCCATCGCGGCTTCCGCGTCGTCGAGAGAGATGCCGTTGTTCAACGAATTCCAGGTCGCCGAGTCGTCCCAGGGAACGAGCATGCGGTGGAGCGAGACCCGGCCCGTGGACTGGTTGGCTTTGCCGAACGGGGTGAGGATCGAGAGCTTCGCGGAGTGGATGATCGCGTGCGGCGGCACGCGCCCGGGTTCCGCGCCGAAGACGTCGTCAAAGCGGATCAGAGCCTGGCTCGTAGGAGATCCGAGAACGGTCAGGCTGGCTGCTCCGGCGTGTGAAGCCTGCGGTGAAGCGGCTTCGATGAAGGTGTCGGAGGCGCCCTGATACCCCATCTCGCCCTGGCGGAAGGTCGACGTGCTGACCGCCGGGTCGTCCGCGAACATGCCCACGATGCGACGCACGCGAGCCGCTTGCCCCGGCGGCGCGGCGTCGCACAGTTCGGCGAGCGTGCGCGTCAGGTTGTGAAGCGTCCAGGTTGAGTTCACATCTCCGGGCGTGATCATCGGGCCGACCAGAAGCGTCGGGATGCGGTTGCGGTCGTGGTCCGAGTCCTCGTCGAACGTGATCACCAGCAGCGAGTTGTTGGCGAACGCCCACTGGACGTAGCCGTCGAGCGTGGCTTGGAGCCAGGCGTCGCCCTCGGCGATCGTCCCGTCGTGCATGTCGTTGAAAATGTGCGGGATGATGATGCTGAGCTTGGGAAGCCGCGAATAGTCCGTGGGGAACGCTTCGAACGGCTGGTTGGAGGTCCACGGAAGCTGGTTGGACCCCGCGGGGGGCACGGGCTCAATCGACTGCCAGTTCACCCACGGATTGTGACGGCGCACGTAGTACTCGTACGCCCAGATCAACGAGCCCATCGCGGGGAGATTCTCCGAGTATCCGACGAACGTGTGGCCCGCGTGGAAGACCGCAGAGCCCAGGTTCGGCGTCGAGAACGGAGCGTTCGCGGCTTGATTGTTGTTCGTGATGCCCTGGTTGTCGCCGCCGAAGAACTCGAGGTAGTTCGGCTGGCTCGGATGCGTGATGGCGTAGAACCGCGTGAAATTCGCGCCGCGAGCGGCAAGGCTGTTGAAGTAGGGGGCTTCCGGATTGCCGAGCACCTGCGAATAGCCCTGATTCTCCTCGATGACGACCACGATCTTGTTCGGTGGGTCGGCCAGCGCCGCGGAAGCGGCGACCATGACGGCGGCGGTGGAAGGGAGCATCCGCCGCAGTCTATCGACGAGGCCGTCGGGCCGCAAGGCCCTTCCGCGGCCGGCTGCTTCCAGGAACGGAAAACCCGCGGCCGAAGCGACCGCGGGCCTGGATTGAGATCAACTGGATGGCTTCAGCAGCCGGCTTCGAAGATCGACACGAACGCGTCGTAGTCGAAGAAGTCGACGAAGTCGTCGCCGTTGAAGTCCGCCGTGCGTCCCGCGGGGCATCCGCTGCCTTCGAAGCACCCGACGTACGCGTCGTAGTCGAAGAAATCGACGAAGTCGTCAGCGTTGAAGTCCGCCGGGCAAGGCTCACCGCCGATGGTCGCGACCCAGCCCTCGTCCTCGTTGTTCGGATTGACGCCGATGCCGCAGATCGTGAGGCCGTCGGCGGAGATGCCGGTGGCGAGCGACAAGGACCACCCCACGTGCGTCGTAACCCCGGCGTCGTCGAGGATCTGGCGGAGCGTGCGCACCTCAGAGTTGCGCCAGACGACCGCTTCGACCCCGTCTTCGCCCGACGCGAAGCCGATGATCACGTCGCCGGATTCGCTGCACGCGGTGGCGCTCGCAAAGTTGAACCCGCCAGCGAGTTCGGGCAGTTCATTCGCAACGCCGTTGATCCAAGCCAAGGCGACCGACCGGCCGGGGACGTTCGCCGAACCGACGATCACCGAGCCGTCCCCATTCACGCCGCGTGCTTCGCTGAACTCCATGTCGGCGAGCTCTTCAAGCGGTGAGAGCACGTCGTCCCGCAGGACGAAGGCCTGATAGAGAAACTCACCGTCGGACCCGCCGACGATCGTCGAGTCGTCGGCCGAGATGCCCAGCGCGACGGACGTGGCGGGCTGCGGGGAGAGCCAGCCCAGGCCGGAGATTTCCGGACCGTTCCAGAGCGCGGCTTCTCTTGCGCCTTCCGCGGCGTCACGGACGCCGACCACGAGGCTGCCGCTCCGGGAGACGGCGTAAGCGGTGCTCCCCATTCCGCCCGCAAGTCCGCCGCCGAGCGCACGGAACCGGTTGGGGCCCGAGAGGTTGTACTTGAAGGCCTCCTGGCCGTCTGGTCCGGAAGCCGAACCGACGATCACACCGCGATCGTCGGTTCGGCTTCCG
>JBIKTT010000139.1:0-6080 GCA_044347925.1 Phycisphaerales bacterium | reverse complement strand
CCAGATCCTGCTCAAGCTCGTTCGTGCGGCGAGCCTGCTCGCGTCGGCCGGCGCCGAGCTGGTCGAGTGTGGTCTCGGCGGCGGCAACCTCGGCCTGGAGAGCTTCGGCGCGGGCCCGCGTCGCACCGGCGGCCTGCTGCATCGCGGCGGTCTCGGTCGCGACGCGTTCGCGTTCGGCTTGCTGCGTAGCGAGTCGGGCCGCGACACGGTCCATCTGCTCGCGAGCGGCTTCCACGCGCTTCGCGTCCGCTTCGATCGAAGCCAGCACGCCAGCCCGCTCGCGGTCCAAGCGGTTCGAAGCCGACCGGCGCTCGGCGGAAGCGGACTGCTTCTCATTGAGAGCGACGAGTGCGGCCGAACGGGCTTCGTTCGCGGTCGTGAGCTTCTGGTCCGCGGCGGCGACGAGCTCACCGAGGCTCGCAACCTGCTCGCGCTGCGTCACGCACGAGGATTCGGTCTGGGCGTGACGTTCGTCGAGGTCTTTGAGGCGGACGGCGTCCTGCTCAGCCCGGCGCTCGGCGTCGGCGATGGCCCGCTCGGTCATCTGGGCCCGCTGCGTCGCTTGCTGCTGGGTGTGCTCGGCGGCCAGACGTTCCTGCTCGGCCTGCCTGAGGGCCGAAGCGACCTCCTGGCGGGCGATGTCGGCGTCCTGCTTGTCGCTTTCCGCACCCGTCACATCGGCCGAAGCCTTCACGCGCTCATCGTCGATGGCGAGCTGCTGGCTGGTCAGCGTGAGGATCTGCGTGGCGATCAGGTCGTACTGATCGAGGGCGAGCGCCGTCCGCCATGCCCGGAGCTGCTCATCAAGCTCCTTGAAGCGGCGGGCTTTGACGGCCTGGCCTTTCACGATGCGGAGGCGGCGTTCGGTCGACTCGAGCTGGTCGCGGGTCTGGACGAGGTTGAGCTGGGCTTTCTCAAGCTTGCGCTCGGCTTCGATCCGCCGTTGCTTGTACTTCGCGACGCCGGCGGCTTCTTCGAAGATCGTCCGCCGCTCCTGCGGGCTGGCGAGAAGCATCGCGTCGACCTTGCCCTGCTCGATGATCGAGTACGCATCGGCACCGATGCCCGTATCCAGAAAGAGCTCGCGGATGTCGCGCAAGCGGGCTTTCTTGCCGTTGATCAGGTACTGACTCGTCCCGTCGCGATAAAGCCGGCGCTCGACCTCGACCTCATCGGCGTCGATCGGCAACCCGCGCTTGCCGCGGAGCTTCATGTCGATGACCGGCCCCTCTTCGGAGTCGAGCGGATCAACGGCGGCGGGCTGCTCGCCCTCGGCGACTTCCTCGGCGGTGACGGCGACGGTCTCAACGGGCTTCTCGATGCGCGGGTTGTCGAAGGTGAGCGTGACGCTCGCCATGCCCCCGGGCTTGCGGCCGGCGCTGCCGGCGAAGATCACGTCGAGCATCTCGGTGCCGCGCAGGCTCTTGCTCGACCGCTCACCGAGGACCCACTTGATGGCGTCGACGATGTTGCTCTTGCCGCAGCCGTTGGGGCCGACGACGCCGGTGATGGCTTCATCAAACGTGAACTCCGCCGAGTCGGCGAAGGACTTGAAGCCCGAGAGAGTCAGTTTGGTCAGACGCATGATTGAAAGCACCCTCTCGACGCCGCCAAAGCCCCACGGATTGGGGCCTGAACGCAGGCGCGTACAGCGTATGGTGGTCGGGCGCGGCGGTCCGGCGCAACCGACAGGCGTTCAACACCTTTTTGCGGCCAATTTCAGGGCGCGCGGGCCCCTCAACCCGGGCGTGAGGGTGCCCCTCTTACTGCCGGTCTTCCTTGGCTTTGTCCCCGGGGCTTTGCGGCCGGATGACCGGGATGATCTTGGGCCTGGGCGCGGCGGCCGGCCGGCCCTCGGCCTGCTTGACGGCTTCGGCCGTGGGCTGCTCGACGACGAGCATGGCTTCGCGATCTTCCGGCGTCTCCGGGCGGATGCGGGGAGCGGCGGCCTTGGTCGCTTCGGCGAACTTGGCTTTCAGCTTGTCCTTCTCCGTCGCAAAGACGCAGATCGTGCCCCGGGCCTGGTGCAGCGCGTACAACGCCCCCACCACTTCCGAGTACGTCATGTCAAGACCGGGACGCGGATCCTCCGGCGACGACTTGCGAGCGAAGAACTCGACCAGATGCTCGAGCGATCCGTCCGTCTCGTGCCGGTACGTCTTTCCGTCGCGGTAATCGCGGTAGTAGACGCGGTGCACCGTGCTCCCGCTCTCCGCCGTGATCATCAGACGGTCCTCCCAAGCGGAGACCAGCATCGGAGCCTCGAGCTTCATCCCGCCGGTCTCGCCGCCGAAAAGCACGATGCGCGGCTGTCCCTGCTGGGTCACGTAGATCATCGGGTCGCCGTAAGGCACGATGTCAAGCTGGAACTTGTCTCCGACGATCTCGCGGCGAACGCCCTGGATGTTGT
Source organism: Phycisphaerales bacterium (assembly GCA_044347925.1). Lineage (GTDB taxonomy): Bacteria > Planctomycetota > Phycisphaerae > Phycisphaerales > UBA1924 > UBA2396. The sequence goes on along the minus strand of JBIKTT010000139.1, from coordinate 3,670 downwards.
TCCCGGGGATCGCGCCGCGGAGAAGGACATCCCGGTGCGTCGGATTCGTCAGTTCGTAATCGCCGGTGGCCCGAGCGGCCGCCGCGGCTTCCCGCATCGCTCTGCGGCGGGCGATTCCTTGAGCTCGGCTCGCCAAAGCCTCGTACGCGGTGACGCGAACGAGAAGCTCACGCGACTTGAGAAGCTCGCGGAGGGCAAGGTCGATGTTCGGACCGCCGTCGACGGACTTCAGCAGGTCGATGGCTTCGAATCGCTCCGGCCCGTTGCCGGTCTGCGCCGTGCGGATCAGGTGCTCGGCGGACTTGTGATCGCCAAGCCGCGCCCCGACCCGCAGCGCCGTGATTCTCGGCACCACCTCGGGGTAGTCATAAAGCTCGCGGGCGAAACGGATCGCCGCGTCCCCGCCAACCGCCATCAGGCAGTACCCAAGCTCGGTCGCGAGCCACGGCTGCTCCTTCATCGCTTCGACGTAGCGCTTCGCGTAGAGGTCCGGAGCGGACATGTCGATCTGCAGGTGGCGGACGATCTGGACGAAGTCACCGGCCTCCTCGACCATGCTCGCCGGAACCTGAAGCGCCAGAGAGTCGCCGGTGCGTCCCATCGCCGTCTTGCCGCGAGAGCCGGGCTCCTCGGGGAACCGCGTGTTGATCGCTTCGGCCATCCGCCGGGTCCGGGCGTGGCTCGGCTCATCGAGAAGGATCTCGATCTTCAGCGGCTCGACCACGGCGCCGCCCGCGAGCACGCGGCCGGTGCGGCGCGTCACGCCGTCGGCTTCCGCCGCCGGATCATCGAACGGATTGATGAAAACCGGCCCGCGAGCGGTCGCGAGCCGACGCCCGCGAAGTCCCCCGATCGAACCGGCTCCTCCCGACTGGATGTACAGGTCGGTCGTCCAAAGCGTGCCGCCCTCCAGGCTCGTCGCGTTGATCGCCGTCACATACGCATCAAACGGAAGACCCTTCGGCGCCGCCGGCGGCACCGCCGCCTGAACGAGCACCACCGCGACGTTCTTGTCGCGGAGCATCTCCTTGGGCGACTTCCCGTTGATCGCGTACCCCTCGTAATTGATCGTGGCCGAGATGTCCCGGCGGTTCATCTCAAGCTCGATCTGGGCCGCCAAAGCCTCGTCCAGAATGCCCCCGCCCGTCCCGTTGAGGCCGACCACGACGCCGTATCCGAACACGACGATCGGCTCGGTGCCGTTGAGGGTCGTCGAAGCCCCGATCGTGTTCACGAGCACGCTCGGCACGTCGCGAACGATCGGCTCGGCGCGACGAGGCTTGGGCGGCGGATCCGACTCGCACGCGGACATCACGGTGGCGAGCAAAAGCCCCGCCAGCACAGCGAGGGGACGTGTACCAAGGTGACGCCGGGGTGCGGCGCTGCGAGTCCAAGCCATCGAGTCATCTCCGTGGAACCCAAGTCGGGCTCCGATGCCGGGGCGTCAGCCGTGGCGGCTTTGTGCTCCCAGACGCCGATCCAGCAGGACCCGCGTCGCACGGTACTTTACGACATCCGCGGGGTGCGCAGTTCTGGCCAATCCCAACTTCGCCTCCGACCCCGCTCATCCACCCCCAAACCCGCCTCCAAAACCGCTCCGGCGACCGGCGAAAGAGTTTTCCACAATCGGCGCGATCCGGGGCCCCGGACGGAGGCCGAAATCATGCTCTGGTCGGTCCCCGTTCATGGGCTGGATCCCCTATCTCGCTGGAGGCGGCGAAGATTCTGAGACACCGCCAAGTCTCGGTCCGGACGGAGGTTAGATTCAACCGACAGGGGGTCCACGCTCTGTCCACATCATTTTGTGGCTAAAGGGGCTTGCACCCACAACCTGTCGTGGTATCCTCTAGGCCCGGCCACTGGTGGTGGCCAGCCGACGCGAGGCCGATCGATGAACCATTCGTCTCCTGTTCATCCCGTCCAAGCGTGTGCGCCCAAAGCTCGGTGAGTTTGTTCTGTTCGCACTCTGTCCGGCTTAGCCGGCGAGCGCGTGGGGAGTTGTCGTGCCTGTTCTTGCCGACCATCAAATCCGCTCGCTGGTGAAGATCCAGCCCTTTGAGGACGCGATCAAGCGTCCCGGCCGGATCTCTTACGGGGTCTCTTCCTACGGGTACGACGTCCGCGTGGGAACCTCCTTCAAGATCTTCACCCCCACGCCCAAGAGCGGCGACATCGCCATCGTCGACCCCAAGAAGTTTTCCGACGACATGATGGTCACCGTCGATGTGGGCCACAAGCCCGCCGGCGACCAGTACGTCATCATCCCGCCGAATTCCTTCGCGCTCTGCGAGACGGTCGAGTACATCGAGATCCCGCGGAACATCCTCGTGATCTGCGTGGGCAAGAGCACCTACGCCCGGTGCGGCTTGATCGTGAACGTCACGCCGCTGGAGCCGGAGTGGCGCGGGAAAGTGACGCTTGAGATTTCGAACACGACGCCGCTGCCGGCAAAGGTGTACGCGAACGAGGGGATCGCCCAGTTCATCTTTTTGAAGGGCGATGCGGTCTGCGAGAAGAGCTACGCGGACAAGGGCGGGAAATACCAGGACCAAGGCGGGTTGACGCTTCCCAAGGTCGATTGAAGTGCGTTTGACAACCAAGCATTCCATGCATGAGGCATCGCGGACATGAAGATCTCTCGCAAATTCACTCAGGCCGGCTCTGACCCCTTCGCGTCCACCAAGTGGGTGAAGCGGTCATCTCGAATCTCCAACCCTGACGGCTCGATCGTCTTTGAGATGAAGGACGCGGAGGTTCCCGAATCGTGGAGCCAGCTCGCGACCGACATCATGGTCAGCAAGTACTTCCGCAAAGCGGGGGTGCCGCAGGCCGACGGGACCAAGGGCCCGGAAAAGTCCGCTCGCCAGGTGATTCACCGCCTGGCCGGCTGCTGGAAGCACTGGGGCGAGACGCACGGGTACTTTGACTCGAAGGAGGACGCTCAGGCGTTCTACGACGAGCTTTCGTTCATGCTGGTGCACCAGATGGCGGCGCCGAACAGCCCGCAGTGGTTCAACACCGGGCTCCAGTGGGCGTACGGGATCAACGGCCCGGCGCAGGGGCACTTCGTGCCCGACCACAAGACGGGTGAGGTGACGCTCGCGAAGGATGCGTACACGCACCCGCAGCCGCACGCCTGCTTCATCCAGAGCGTGGATGACGACCTGGTCTCCGACGGCGGGATCATGGACCTGTGGGTCCGCGAGGCTCGCCTGTTCAAGTACGGCTCGGGCACGGGAACGAACTTCAGCAACCTGCGCGGCGACGGCGAGAAGCTGTCGGGCGGCGGGCGTTCGAGCGGCCTGATGAGCTGGCTCCGCATCGGCGACCGGGCGGCTTCGGCGATCAAGAGCGGCGGGACGACGCGTCGCGCGGCGAAGATGGTCTGCCTGGACATGGACCACCCGGACATCGAGGAATTCGTGAACTGGAAGGTTCGCGAGGAGATCAAGGTGCAGGCGATGGTCGAGGGTCTCAAGCTGCTCAAGAAGAGCAACAAGGAGATCGCCGAGACCTGCGAGAAGCTCAAGCTCAAGCTCGACTACGACTTCAACGGCGAGGCGTACGCGACCGTCGCCGGGCAGAACAGCAACAACTCGGTCCGCATCCCGGACGCGTTCTTCGAAGCCGTCGACGGCAACTCGGAGTGGCAGACGTTCTGGCGGACGAA
>JBIKTT010000138.1:0-6115 GCA_044347925.1 Phycisphaerales bacterium | reverse complement strand
GTTGGTCATGGGTTTGATTCCAATGGGCCCTCAGAGACGCGATCCGATGATCGGGAGGCTCCGCCGACGGATCAACACGACCACCGATGAGCATACCAGCGTCACGATCGCAAGGGTGAAGAGCAGCCCGCCATCGTCCTTCACCACGATCCCGAGCTTGGTCAGGTGCGAACCGATCGCCCCGACCATCATGCCCACGGCCATCGCCGCTCCGACGGCGGCCGTCCTTGGGATGAGAAGCAGGACCACCGTGATCAACTCGGCCACACCGGCACCGATCCGGCCCCACGGCTCGACGCCCAGCGTCGTGAAGATGTACCGAGCCTCCTCGGCTCCGGTGAACTTGAAGAAAAGCGTCTGCCCGAGAATGGCCGCGGACGCGAGCTGACAGATCCACGATGCGATGTTCTGGCCCTTCGAGATCAAGCGAACTCCTTTGGCTTTCGCTTGCGAGGACGCGACCCCGGGCGGCCCGCGATCCGTCGTGTGGACCGATCCGCGGGGTCGTCGGATGCCGGGCAAGCGCCGGCATCCGCAGCTAGGATGCCGAGGGGTGGCCCAGGGTTTCGGTCGCGGATGAAGTCCCATGCCCGAATCTCGAAATTCACGGCCGCCGACCGGCGGCTTCGGGCCTGGAGGGATGCAAACGAACGCCGATCGGGCCCGGGCCCGGTCCGCACGAACGGAGCTCACTGGCCGCATGTCCTTCGCACTGCACACCCCCGAGGATTACCTTCTCGCCCGAGATTTCTGCTCGTACGGGTACTTCCTGCTCCGGCCCAATCGCTGGGACGTCAAGCGGCGGGTGCTGACGCGTGCGTTCGCCATCGAGCGTTCGCCCGTCCTTGTGCAGGTCTCGCAGCGAGGGCCCGGGGAAGCGATCCGCGTCGAGCCCTCCCGCCCCCTCATCGCCAAGCACCGATCGCTCATCGCTTCATGGCTCACGCGGATGCTGCGGCTGGATGAACCCGCGTCCGAGATCGCTGAATTCCACGCTTTGGACCCGCGGTGGAAGCAAGCCGGCCGCGGCCGCCTGATGCGCTCGCCCACCATGTTCGAAGACGTCATCAAGACGGTGACAAGCTGCAACGTCACGTGGCCGAGCACCGTGCAGATGAACCGCCGGCTGTGCGAGGTGCTTTCCGGAGCCAAACCGGACGCTTCCGGCGAGATCACGGGGCCATGTCCCTTCCCCGAGCCAGCGAGGATTGCGGCGACGCGCCCGCAGACGCTCCGGGCTCGGTGCCGCGTCGGGTACCGCGACAAGCGGATCGTCGAGCTCGCCAAGCTCTTCCGAAGCGGAGCGATCAAGCCCGCGTGGTTCGAAGACCCGACCACGCCGGATGATGCCGTGTTTGAAGCGCTCATCGATCTGCCCGGCATCGGCCCCTACGCCGCCGCGAACATCATGCAACTCCTCGGCCGGTACGGGCGCCTCCCCCTCGACACCGAAAGCGTGCGCCACGGCAGGACCATCCTCGGTATGGAAGGAACGCCCGCCGCCATCATGAAAGCCGTGCACGCCCACTACAAGCCCTTCGGCAAGCACGCGTTCCGCTCGTACTGGTTTGAGCTCTGGGACTTCTACGAGTCCAAGCACGGGCCCGCTGACACGTGGGACCGCGACTCGACCGGCTCGCTCTTCACGGCGTCGCAGTTTTCCAAAGACGCCAAAACGGTCACGGTGAAGCCCGTGCCAAAGAAAAACCCGGCTTCCAAGAAGCCGGGTCGGAAGACGAGTCGAAAGTCCGTCGCGAAGCGGTAAGCGGCGTTACCCGTTCTTGCGCTCGAACTCACGCATGAAGTCGCCGAGGGCTTTGCAGCCCGCTTCCGGCATCGCGTTGTACATGCTTGCCCTCATGCCGCCGGTGGCGCGGTGGCCCTTGAGGCCGTCCAGGCCCGCCGCGCCGGCTTCCTTGCAGAACTTGTCGTCGAGTTCGGCGGTGGGGCAGCGGAAGGTGAGGTTCATCAGGCTTCGGGCTTCGGGGACGGCGTGGCCCTTGTAGAACGTGCTGGAATCGAGCACATCGTAAATGTGCTTGGCTTTGCGGACGTTCCGCTCGAGGATCACGTCGAGGCAGTGGCGGCCGCCGGTCCCCTGGGCGAGGATCCACTTGAAGACCAGGCCGCAGATGTAGATCGCGAACGCGGGGGGCGTGTTCGGGCGGGATTCTTCCTTGGCGAAGGTCTCGTACTGCTGCATCAGCGGGAGGGGGCGAGCTTTGATCTTCGCGAGCTCATCCTTGATGACGACGACCGTCGTGCCGGCCGCACCCAGGTTCTTCTGGGCTCCGGCATAGACCAAGCCGTACTTCGTGAAGTCGATCGGGCGGGAATAGATGTCGCTCGACATGTCGCAGACGAGCGGGACGCCCGCGGGAGCGACGGGGTCGCGCTGCTGCCAGGTGTTCTTGCCCGCTTCGATCCTGTGCCACTCCGTGCCATAGATCGTGTTGTTCGAGCAGAAGTGGACGTACGCGGGCTTGGCCGAGTATTTGGTCTGAGCGTCGGAGGGGATGTACGAGTGGTTCTTGTCCTTGCTGGTCGAAGCTTCGTGGAGAGCTCCGTAGAACTTGCCGTGCTCGAGGGATTTCTCCGCCCAGTAACCGGTGGTGATGTAGTCGGCGGTCTGGTCCTGGGGCTTGAGGTTGGCGGGGACCATCCAGTTCTGAGCGGTCGCGCCGCCGGTGAGGAACAGGACGTGGTAGTCCTTGGGCAGGTTGCTGATCTTCCGGAAGTTCTCGATCGCGTCGGCGAGGACCTTGTCAAAGACCTTGCCGCGGTGGGAGTGTTCGAGGATGCCGATGCCCGAGCCCGCGATGTTCAGGACGTCGGTCTGGATCTGCTGGAGGACTTCCTCCGGCAGGCACCCGGGGCCGGCGGAGAAGTTGAAGATGCGGCCCGAAGCCGTGTTCGTCACGGACGGCTTGATCCCGGTGCTGGCGGCGGTGGTCATCGCGGAAACTCCAGAAACTGGCGAAAAGGAACGTTCCAGTCGGGAAGTGTAGAACCCTCGTGCAGCGTTCGGCGAGGTACGGCGGACCGGGCCTCGTAGCCCGCTTTCGTGCATGTGGACGTCGCCAACTCCGGATCAATCGGCGTCACGACGACGGTCGAAACGCCCTCAAACCGCGGGTCACTTCGGCGCATCGTCATCCGAGTTTTGTGGCTTGATCAGGTCGACCACGAACCCTTGGAATGCCTCAGGAAACCACTGGTGAGGCGACGTCGTTTCCTGCAGAAACGATGCGAGTCCTGACGAGAACCAGGTCGCGAGCTCCGGCTCGGTTTCCCGGGTCATGCAAAGCAACGCGAATTCGTCGTGAAGGGCCTTGGTCCTGGGCGCGACCATGTACAGCCTCCGAACCACCTCGGAAACGATGTTCGGGTCCGGGTCTCGAAGGATTCGAATCGCGACGCGTTCGGGAATGACTCCCGTTCGTCGAGTAACGCTCCAGAGAAGACCACACCAATGTCCCCATGGGATTTCAGGTGGCCATGCTGTGTCCGCAGCGTACACATCGTCAAGGCAAACATCGTCCCCTTGCATCAAGAGCCGATGCAGATCGTCATGCGAAGCCGCAAGAAAGTCGGTGAGTCGAATGATCACTTTTGCGACCCTCCGGAACCAGCGAGCCGCGCTAGTACACCGAGTCGGGGAAGTAGTACTCTTTCGCGTTCGCGGGCGTGACTAGGTCGACGTCGATCATCAGGTGGCGGGGCGTGAACTTCATGATGTCGGCCTGCTTGCCGTCGCGGAGGGTCGAGACGGCGAGGTGGACGCCCATCGCGACCATGCTCGGGGGATAGGTGATGTTGGCGGGGACGCGGGTGTCGCCGTCCATGAGCATCTTGACGGCTTCCTTCATGCCGGCGCCGCCCAAGACCCACATCTCCTTCTCGCGGCCGGCTTCCTTGATCGCCTGAAGCACGCCCATCATGATGTCGTCGTCCTGAGCCCAGACGGCGTCGATCTTGGGGTGCTTGGTGAGGAAGGTCTTCATCACGGACAAGCCCTTCTCGCGGCTCCAGTCCGCGGGCTGGCTGTCGAGGATCTTGATCTCGGGGAAGCCCTTGAAGACCTCCATCGCGGCGTTGACGCGGTCGGTGTTGACGGTCGTGCCGGAGATGCCCTGAAGGATGACGAGGTTGCCCTTGCCGCCCATCTTCTCGGCGACGAACTGAGCGGACTTGCGGCCGAAGGCTTTGTTGTCGCCCTCGAGGAAGATGTCGGCGATGGGCTTGGTGAACCCGCGGTCGACGTTGACGATGAAGACGCCCTTGTCCTTCACGCGTTCCGCAGTGGAGGTGAGGCCCTCGCTGTTGTGAGCCAGGACGACGAGCGCATCAAGCCCCTTCACGACCATCGCGTCGATCTGCGAAGCCTGCCGCTCCGCGTTGTCCGCGGTCTGGTACTGCCACTCAACGTCGGGGTAGAGCTCCATCGCTTCCTTGGCCCAGTAGCCGACGCCCGCCGTCCAGCCGTGGTCGGCGGAGGGGACGGAGACGCCGATGCGAAGCTTCTTGGCCATCGCCGGAGCGGCCGTGCCGGTGCCGGCCGCCGGCTTGGGAGCCGAAGCGGGCTGGCGTTCACACCCGGTGATCGAGCCTGCGAGAGCGAGAACGGCGACCGCGAGCGAGAAGGTCCTGGACATCATGCCTCCGGAGGTTGGATTGCTTTGCGGAAAGGAACTAGCGAGCCCCGCGCTGGATCAGCACGGCGGCCACGATGATACTGCCTTTGATCAGGCCCTGCAACGCCGGATTCGACCCCCACATCACCAGCAGGTTGTCGATCACCGCCAGCAGAAGCACCCCGATGACGGTCCCGATCACCGTCCCCGTGCCCCCCGACCTCCGCGTCCCCCCGATCACCACCGCCGCGATCGCGTCAAGCTCCCACATGCGGCCCGTCGTCGAGTGCGAGGCGCTCCCCATATAGCTCGTGATCATGAGGGCCCCAAGACCCGCCGTCAGGCCCGAGAGGGCGTAAACCGCGAGGCGGACCGTCTTGACCGGGATGCCCGCGTACCGGGCCGCCGTCTCGTTGTCCCCGATCGCGATCGTCCGCCGGCCGAAGGTCGTCCGCGACAGGATGAGCTGCCCGATCGCCGCGACCGCGAAGAAGACCACCACCGGCCACGGGATCATGACCGCCACCCGGCCGGCTTCGTAAATCAGCGGGATGCCCCCCGAGCCGATCGCTTCGTACGTGTCGCCCTTGGAGGAGACGATCCCCGCTTCGGCCCGCACCTCGGCCAGCGACTTGTACGCCGCGAGCGTTCCGAGTGTCACGATGAACGGCGGAATCCTCGCCAGCGAGATCAACGACCCGTTGATCGTGCCCAGAAGCGTTCCAAAGCCCAGGGCAACCGCGACGCCGACCAGCACGTGCGCCGCCGTCGGATCCCCGCTCCCCGCCATCGAGTTCACGGCTTGGATCGTGCAAACCCCCACCAGCGCCGCGAGCGAGCCGACCGAAAGGTCGATCCCGCCCAGCGTGATGACGAACGTCATCCCGATCGCGACGATCCCCACCGGTGCCGCAGCCCACAGGATGTTCTGGAAGTTCTCCGGCTTGCGGAACGTCGGCTCGGTCGCGAGGCCGATCGCCAAAAGAACGAAGAGAGCCAAAGCCGGCCCGAACCGCGCGATGAGGGTGCCAAGCGGGAGGCCGGGCTTGCCCGGGATCGGCTTGGCGGATGCGTTTGGTGTCACGGCGGGCATGGTAGCGGAACCTCGGACCGACGGCACCTTCGCCACCGCCGATCCGCCGAAGCCTCCCGCGCTGGAACGATGTTCCGGCTCTTACTCGTGCCCGCCGCCGACCATGTAGTTCGGCGACTCTTTGGTGATCTTGATGTCGTGCGGGTGGTTCTCGACGACCGTCGCCCCCGACACCTTGCAGAACCGCCCCTCCTGTTGGAGCGCGGCGATCGTCGGGCACCCGGTGTACCCCATCGCGCTCTTGAGGCCGCCGACAAGCTGGTAGACGAAATCCGCGAGCGTGCCGCGGTAGGGGACCATGCCTTCGACGCCCTCGGGGACGAACTTCTGCGTCTGCTTGCCGTCGGACCCGACCTTTTCCGCTTGGCGGTAGCGGTCGGCGGAGCCG
>JBIKTT010000003.1:0-18304 GCA_044347925.1 Phycisphaerales bacterium | reverse complement strand
CCGCGAGCAGCATCCGCGCCGCTGCAAGCTCAAGCTGACCCAGCGGCTTCTCCGCCATTCTCGCCGCGAAGACCACCGCGCCCACGCCCGCGAGCGTCTGCAGCGCCGTCAGGTAGATCGAAAGCACGACGGACTTGTACCACGGCTGGGTGCCCAGACTTGCCGCGAGCACCGCCGCGCCGACGAGTGCCACCACGCCGAGAGCGGCGATGGTCTGGGCGCTCCCCAAGCCTGGCTTGACGAATGGATCCTCGGGCACCGGCGCTGCCGCCGCAGCCGTTCGCGGGGGCGGCGTCACGCCAGGAACGGTGTCGAAGTCCGCATCCTCGTCGAAGTCGTCGGTGAGGCCCGGTGCTTCGATCTTCGGCGTGCGGTCCGGGGGCGGAGCATCGGGCGCAAGGTCGTACACGGGCTTGTCCGTCGCGTGCTTGTCGCTCGCCGGTTTGTTCGCGTCGTTGTTGGTTGGGTCTGTCACGTGTCAAGTTCCCAGAGGGTGCCGACCTCGTCCTTGCGTTTGCGGACCGCTTTCGCCCGCACCAGCCCGCCTTCGAGGAAGAATTCCATCAAGCCCGAGGGGGAACTGATGCGAAGGTCTGAATCCTCGGCTCCGGCTTCGGTGAAGGGGCGTTCGACCACCGATCGAATCCACGCGCCCGCGAGAATGGCGGGGACGGGGTCCGTTGACGGCTCGAGGGCTCCCGTCGGCCAGATCGCGTCGGGGAGCGCGAGAAGCCGCCATCCGCGGGCTTCGGCGTCGTCCTCGGGATCGCCGAAATCCGTGAGCCTGGCCTTCACGCGGGCGACCACCTCGGCATCGAATCGTTCGAGGGCCCGGGCTTTGCCCGTCGCGTCCCCGGCAAGGGACGCTCGCAGCGCTCCCGCGTCGCAGACGCACACCAGATCGCTCGTGCCCAGCGCATCCACGGCCAGTTCGCCGAGATCGTCCGTGCGCCCCGGCGGCACCTCCCGAACCGTCCAGCCCAAAGCCCGACCCACGCACGCGGCAAGCGCATCGTCGGTGATCATCTCGCCGCGGATCGCGACGCCCGCGTTCGCGAAACGCGAAGCAAACGACGGCCATTTCGGCGTGCGGCCGCTTCCCCACGGCCAGGGGATCGTGATCAGCGGCAAGCCTCGCTCCAGCCGCGAAGCGTTGATGTCGTGCGACGCGAGCACGCCCGAGCCGATGTGCATGAACCGGCGAAGCACCCACGCCGCATCGACATCGCCGCCCCCCGGCTCGGCGCTGCGCCACGATTCACCGATCAGTCGCCACGGGGGCAGGCTTGTCACGCTTTCGTGGTCGTGCACGCCGTCGATCAGCACCCAGCGGCCCGCGTGCTTCTCGACGCGGATCCGGGCCGCCAGTCCGGGCTCCTGCTCCGCCCATGCCGTCGCGATCGCCGACCAGAGGCTGTCGGATTCCTCCGACGAAAGCGTCGACTCGTCCCACTCCGCGACCACCGCCGTATCCGCCGCCGATGGATTGCCGTTCGAATCCGTCGTCGCAAGCCAGCCCAGCGAGTACACCCACGCGGTCTCATCCGCCAAGCCCATCGCCGCAAGCGAAGCGTCCGAGACGCGCCGACCGGCTCCCGCCCCCGCATCCAGAATGCCCGCCAGCCCGCCGAGCGTCGAGAGCCCGGCGCTTCCGAGGGTCTGGACGAGTGCGACGCGGCCGGCTTTGCCCAGTTCGGTCAGTCTGGGCAGCGACGCGACCGCCAGGGGGGTTGCCCCCTCCGCACCATCGCGGGGCTCGTCGCCGCCGCCCAGCGGGATGAGTATGGCGTACTTCACGCGACAAACGATACGGCCGGCACGCACCGGCCGGGATCAGAGCGGGAAGACGATCCCGAAATGCACCATCGGCAGGTCGATCGACGGGTTCTCGTCGTCCCCGTTGATGCGGGCGTTGGAGACGTGGTGCCAGCCCAAGCCCATCTCGAAACGCGCCCCGCCGTCGGTGATCTTCCGCGTAAACCCGATCCCCGCCCGCGGCATGAAGTTGAACTGCGTCCCGCCGCTGGGAATCTCTTCCGACGCCGCCACCACGCCGATTCCCGAGTCGAGGAAGACCGTCCATGTGTTCGTGTTCACGAAGTGCCAGCGAAGCACGAAACCGAGGCTTCCGCCGAACGCGTTGTCCCCCGGCTGCTGGAAGTACCAGAGCGATCCCTCGCCGCCGATCTGGATGTTCTCGGCGACAAAGGTTGTCAGGCTCGTCCGGAGGCCCACGTTCGTTTCGTCGCTGAACGTCGTGCCGATCGCCGGAGCGATCGTCAGCCACCAGCGATCATCCGCGGCACCGAAGACCGGCGGGTTGACGCCGATCGAAGCTTGTTTGGCGAGGTCCACCGCCGGAGGCGCCGACGGGTCGGTCGTCGCGGACGTCGCCCCGGGCTGGGCCAGAGAAAGGTCAAACCGGATCGCCGGGGCCTCGGCCTGCGCTAAAGCGTGCGAGGTCCCGACCATCCCGAGCATCATCACCGTCAGGCAAGCGGTCTTCATCCAATGAGCCTATCACTCTCGGCGGCACCCCGCCGCCACGGAGGACCGCATGCCCGATTCGACCCTGGATGACCGGCTGCTCAAGCTCGAGGAATCGCAAGCGTTCTCCGACCACAAGGTCGACCAGCTCGCCCAGCAGATCCTGGCGCTCAACCAGCGGCTGACCGAAGTGCTCAAACGCCTTGGCGCCATCGAAACCAGGCTCGTCCACGCCGACGAGGTCCGCAAGCGGCAGGATTCCATCGAGCCCGGCGAGCCGGACTGAAGCTTACTTGTAGTACTTCGCCAGAAGCGTCGCCGCCGCGTCGTGGTAGAACGAGTCCAAGACATCCCGCGGCAGCGCGAAGCCCCTCAGCGTCGGCGCTGACATCGCGCTGTACTTCTGCGGCTCGGTCATCATCAGGTCCGGATCCGCGATCGGGCTTTCGCCCTCCCACGACGTCTCCCACATCGCCCGCAGAGCCGCGTACCGGCTGGCGTAAAGGTCAAAAGCGGCTTCCGGGCTGTCGGCGAGGTCGCCCATCGGGTGGGCTTTCTCGGGAGCGGGCGCGAGGTGCTCATCCGTCGTCACGATGTCCGATCCGAAGAGAATCCGGCCCTTCCAGCGAACCATGAACGCGAGCACATCCTCGCGTGTGTGCTTGGACATCTCGCGCACGATCCACTTGGTCGCGGATGAGTCCAGATAGAGGTTGGGGTGACGCCCGAGAAGCCCGTCGAGGAACCCGAGGTCCTCCGGCCAGCCGCCCATGTGGGCCGCGATCCACGGCGCCGGGAACCGATCGATCATCCGCTCGAGGCTTTCGTACGCGCCGAGCTTGGTCCCGTACTTGGAAGCATCCGCGTACTTCGTCCGGAACCACGTGTCCGGGTCCGCGACGTGGGCTTTGAACATCATCCCGAGGCGCATCGCAAGCTCAGCGGCTTTCACGCGCCACGGAGCGTCGAACGGGATGAACTCCTCCGCTCCCGGCCCCTCCAAAAGGTCGCGGAGCCGCGGCGCGTTCCAGAACTTGACCATCCCCGCGCCGTACTCGCCGTGCAGACGCCGGATGACGTCCAGATACCCCGGGCCGAACGCCTGCTTGCGGTCCTTCTCGTTGAATGCAGGGATCGAGACAAACCGGACGCGGTCGCCCAGAACCTTGGCGACCTCGGCGACCTGATCCGGCCGCGTCTGCGAGTACACCCGGCCGATGCCGTACGCATCGGCTGCATCGCGGAAGATCCGGGCGGCGGCTCCGCCGTTGATATGAAGGTGAGCGTCGATGATCGGCCTTCGGGGCAAGCCAAGCCGCCCGGCCACTTCGCGGTAATCAACACCGTAGCGATTGGCCGCCACCACGGGGCGTGAGGAGGCGGTCGCGGCGAATGGCATATCGATCGTCATCGATACACGGTAGGCGCGAACGGGCCTTTGCGGCGGTTACGGGTGGTGGGTGCCGTTCTGGTGCCGCTTGGCTGGCTGAGCTTCGTGCACGCGGCCGCCCATCACCTGCGCGATGTAGAGCGAGTGGTCGGCTTCCAGATCCAGATGCCGGACGACCAGGCAGTCAAAGACCACCGGGCTTCGTTTGAGGAGCGGGGCACCCGTCACGAGCGTCTCGACCTGCAACGCGTCGAACGGATCGATGTCCTTCTTCGCGTTATCGCGCGGGCCCGTGTCCGCGAACTTCCGGGCCGTCAACCGGTCCGTCGGGTCCAGCAGGCACAGGCCAAAGCAGTGGCTGTCGCGGATCAGCGTCTCCACCCAGTGACCGCGATAGATCGCGACCGCCAGAAGCGGCGGCTGGTCCGCACACTGGCTCACCCATTTCACAAGCATCCCCGAACGCTTCCCCTCGAACGCGCCGGTCATCACATAGCACGACGTGGTGAGCGTCGCGAGCGCGGCGGAAGCGTCCTGGGGCGTCAGGTCGAGCATGAAGCATCTCGAACATCGACCGGATCGGGGTGTGGATTCAGCCCGCCCGGGAAGTCGCCCAGGTCAGTTTCGCGGTTATCCATTCGGGGTCCGGTCGGGCTTGAAAAAAACGCCAAAAAACTTGTCAGCAGTGGGGCAAAGTGGTCGAAGAGTGGGGTGTCGTGTTGACAAGTGGGGCAAAGTGGGAGAGAATCCCATGCCTCAGACCCAGACGCCCCTGAAGGACAGCCGTGACATTCACCGGAAACGCTGAAGCCACGATTGACGCCAAGGGACGGCTGGCGATCCCCGCCAAGTTCCGGAACAAGGTCGTTCAGGAAAAGGACGGGGTGAACTGGGTGTGCGTGCCGTGGCCGGGCGGAGTCCTCCGCGTGTACACGGAACGCGAGTTCGAGCGGCTGGCTTCGCAGGGTGTTTCGAGCCTGACGCCGGGAGACGAGCTGGCGTCGTTGCAGTCGACGCTTTACGGGATGGCGGAGACCTTGGAGCCGGATTCGACGCATCGGATCGCGATTCCCAAGACGCTTCAGGAACGGGTCGGGCTGGGGTCGGAGGTGATGGTGGTGGGGGCGAAGGACAGGCTTGAGATCCACGATCGCAAGGCCTGGCAGGAGACGGCGGACAAACGCTTCAACGAGCTGCCGATGCTGGTGGCGAAGCTGAACGCGAGCGGACAGAACGGCTGAGGGGTGGAACGACGGAGTTGAGGACGGGGGAGAGACAGTGCGGCCCGGGTCGACAGATCCGGCGCACGATTGATCCGGGGCCGCGAGGTTGCCGGAGGAACGCAGGACGCGTTCTTGAGGTTCACAAGGCCGGACACGAGGACGGGCATGAAGCCCCAAGTCGTGCCGGCCGTTCGGAAAGCGCCGAGAGGCGCGCAAGAGGGCCTCGCACGCCCGTGGCGAAAGGATTCGCCCTGAGCGTGCGAAAGCCGCGACCCGCACGACGCCGCAGGGAAGCGCCGTGTGCGGGCACCAAGCCGGGACCCGAGATGTTGGGGTCCTTCGCAAGGATGCGAACGGCAAGGTGAACGGGCAGGGATGCTCACGCGGCGCGGCTTGTCATGCTCGGCCGGTCCACCACGGGCCGAGCATTTGCCAGGATCGTGCTCCGCCAGGGCGGAGCGACAACCGGATCGAAAACTTTGGTTCCCACCGGCGACGGGTCCACCACCACCAAGCCTCCCGATCTTCACCCGTCGTCGTTTGCGCCGCCGAGCCCACCACTCGGCGGCGATCTTTTTTGGAATTCCACGCCGCCGCCTGCGGGCTCACATCTGGATGAAGGCGGCAACCGCGAGCAGGAAGATGTCGGGGAGGATGAACACCAAAGCACCCGGAATGAGCGCGATGCACGCGGAGGACTTCGCACCGACCTGTTCGATCGTCCGCGAGGGAAGCCCGGACAGGCGGATGAGGTGCTTCCATCGCCAATGCCACAAGAAAGGCGAAATGAGCGTGCCGAGGCCGCCGCTCGCGAGCACCACGACGATTGTCTCGTCGTTCGAGAGCGTCTCTGAGTGTTGAGAGCCGGCGCCCCACATGAGCGCGTTCGAATAGAACGCTTTCACGACGAAGAGCGTCGTGCACGCCAGAAGCCAGGGAACCTGCATCCAGATCATCGACATCCGCCAAACCCGGCGAACAAGCGGTCTGTACGCGGCGGGGCAGTTTGCCGCCATGCTCGTCTGCGCGAGGAGCCCGACCGCGAGGAAGATCGGAGCCACGAACCAGAGCAGGATGATGGGTGCTTCGGTCTCGAAACGCTCGCCGAAGCGGGCGAGCGACGTCAGTGGGTCGCGGGCATTCAACATCAGATAGACCAGAAGCGCGCCGAACGCCGCAATCCACCAGTGCTGGCTGAGACGGGTCAACTCGATGAACAGTCGCCGGCGAGATTCGTTCTCGGTCTCGTTTGGCTCGGGCTCATAGCCGCACTCGGGACATGTCGTCGTCTGCAATCCATCGAGGGCATAGGCACATTGCGGGCAGGCGAGCTTTGACGCGATCTCCATTGCCGCAGGATATCACGCGAACGCACGAGCACGACCGGTGATCACCGCCACCACCCCGGGAACACCCAGTCGAGGCCCTGAAGCACCAGTGCGATCACGCCCGGGGCGATGAAGCAGAACACGCCGGGAAGAAGCGTCAGCCGCATCGGAAGGCCCGAGCCGACCTGTTCCGCCGTTCGCGTCGGGAGGCCGGAGATGCGGATCAACTGCTTCCAGCGGCGGTGCCAAAGCCAGGGGGCGATGAGCGTGCCGACCGCTCCGCCGACGACGAGCGCGACGAACTCCTCCTCGCGCGAGAGGTCGCCCCAGTTCCACCAGTTGGGCCCCGTCGGCGAAGGGAAGAACCGCTCCCACATCCGCTTGCCGATGAGCGTGACGAAGAACGTCGCGCCCGAGAGGAGCCAGGGGAGCTGGAGCCAGAGCAGCCCGACGCGCCAGAGCCGGCGGACCAGCGGCCGGTAGGCTTGCGGGCAGCGGTTGGCGACGGCGGTCTGGGCTCCGTATCCGAGGAAGAGGTAGACCGGCGCGATGACAGCCAGGCCGGCGGCCAGATGGATGCTGGTCCGCATGCCTTCCAGCAGCAGGAAAGCGAAGGCGCTCAGGGCCGCGATGATGACAAGCCACGAGTACTGCGAGAAGCGCGTCAGCTCCCAGAAGACCCGCCGCCGCGTCTCGCCCGCGATCTCCTCCGGCTCGGGCACGTACCCGCACTCCGGACACTTGAGCGTCTGGAGCCCGTCGAGGGCGTAGGCGCAGTTGGGGCAGGTGACGCCGGGCGCGGTGGACATGGGGGCAGCATACCCCAAGGAGACGTCCGCGCCAGGGGTCGGGCAAATCCCGGGAATCAGAGACAAACCTTGACCGCTGGCGCGGTCGTCTCATTCGCCGCGGACGATCTTCATTGCCGCGTCGTGCAGGTGGCTGTTGGTCGCGATGCAGGAGCCTGTCGTTGCGTCGCGGCGGCCGGAGAGGTCGGTGTAGCGGCCGCCGGCTTCTTCGATGATGGGGACGGCGGCGGCGACGTCCCAAAGGGCGACGGTCGGCTCGACCCAGATGTCGGCTCGACCGGTGGCGACGAGGACGCAGCCGTAGCAATCGCTCCAGCCGCGGGAGAGGCGGGTGGCGTGGCTCATGCGTTCGAAGAGGGGCCACTTGCCGGCTTGCGTGTAGACCTCGGGAGCGGTGTAGACGAAGATGGCTTCCTTGAGGTCGCGGACGCCGGAGACGCGGGCGGGCTCGGTCGGGTGGCCAGTGCGAGCAAGCGTGCAGCCCAAGCCCTTCGCCGCTGCGACGACCTCGCCCAGCGCGGGCATGTTGATCACGCCGATCACCGGGTCCTCATGGTGCAAGCAGGCGACCATCGTGCCGTAAAGCGGGACGCCGGAGACGAAGGACTTGGTCCCGTCGATGGGGTCAAAGACCCAGCGGAAGCCGGACGCGGGAGCGGTGCCGGGCGTGTCGCCGAATTCTTCGCCGCTGATGGCGTCGGTTGGGAATCTGGAAGCGACGAGCTTACGGAGAAGCTCCTCGGCGCTGCGGTCGGCGATGGTGACGGGTGAGCCGTCTCGCTTGGTGTCGACGGCGAGGCCGCGTTTGCGGTAGTGGGTGAGCGTGAGGTCGCCGGCTTCTTTGGCGATGGCTTGGGCGAAAGCGAAGCGGTCGGCGAGCGGCGAACTGCTGGGACTGGTCATGGCGGATGGTAACGGGGCGGTGGGCATCCGCCATTAGGCATCGGAAAAGATGGCTTTCGCGGCGGAGGTCCCCGCGACGAACCCGCTGGCCCAGGCCCATTGGAAGTTGAAGCCGCCGATGCGGCCGTCGACGTCGCAGATCTCGCCGCAGAGGTAAAGCCCCGGACAGACGCGGCTTTCCATCGTTTCGAGGTGGATCTCGCCGAGGGGGACGCCGCCGGCGGTGACCTCGGCGTAGGTGAACCCGCGGTCGCCGGAGATCGGGAGGGGGGTCTCGACGATCATCTGCGCGAGGTTCTTGCGGTTGTCGCGGATCATCGTGTGGCCCGGGGCGGCGGGGTCGACGCCCGCGGCTTGGCAGATGGCCTCGGCGACACGATCGGGCAAGCCGCGTTCGCGGAGGAGGCGTCCGGGGGAGACCTTGCCGAGCTGCTGCAGGGCGGCGTCGATGGATTCGATGGTTTCGCCGGGGAGCCAGTTCATGACGAGGCGGGTGCCCGCGTCTTCGTGCTTGCTCGCGGTGTAGTAGCGGCTGATGTCGAGCGGGCCGGGGCCGGAGAGGCCGAAATGCGTGCAGAGGGTGGAGTTCGTGAAGTACTTGAGCTTCTTGTTGGTGGCGGAGCGGAGCTCGAGGGTCGTGATGAGCGTGATGCCCGAGAGGGAGCAGATCCAGTGGTCCTTGGGGATCGTGAGCGGCACGAGCGCGGGGAAGACGCGCGGCGTGACCGTGTGGCCGAGGGCGCGGGCGATGGAGTACCCGTGCCCGTCCGAGCCGGTCTTGGGCAAAGCCATGCCGCCGGTGGCGAGGATGACCCTACGAGCCCGCAGCGCAAGCAAGGGGCTTTCGCCCTGAATCACGAACGAGCCTTCCTCCCGCGTCACGCTCGCAACCCGCCACGGGTACCGAAGCTCAACCCCGGCCCGCCGCGACGCGTCGAGGAGCGCGTTGAGGACGGTGTGGGCGTCGTCGGTGGTGGGGAAGAGCTTGCCGGTGTCCTCGCGTTTGAGGTGGACGCCGAGCTCGCGGAAGAAGTCGATCGTCTGGGGGACGTCGAAGCGGCGGAGGACCTTCTTGATAGCGTTGCGGCTGCTCCCGGCGTACTGGTGCTCATCGACGGCGTGGTGCGTGACGTTGCAGCGGCCCCCGCCGGCGACGAGGATCTTGGCTCCGAGCTTCTTCGCGCCATCGAGGGCGAGGATGGAGAGCGCGGCAGGAGCCGAGGTCCGACCGGCCCAGATGCCGGCGAAGAGGCCGGCGGCACCGGAGCCGATGATGGCGATGTCGACGATGGTGGGGGTGGCGGGGGTTTGGTCCACGCCGAGGTTATTCCTGACGGAGCGGGTTCATGGGAAGTGGGGGCGGGGGTCCGGGAAAATCGGGTGCGGCGGGGCAACCGTGCCGTGGTCGGTTCCTGAACGGTCGAAAACGATCATCTTTGTGCCGTGAACGATGATCTTTGTGCCGTGAATGGTCACCTTTGTGCCGTGTATGGTGATCTTTGTGCCCGCAAAGTTCATCATCCTTCGAAGGATGAGAGCCGTTCTTCGAAGCATGACAACCGTTCTTCGAAGCATGACGATCATCCTTCGGAGAATGGTCGTCGTTGTGCCGCGGATGGTCATGGAAGAGGCGCGGCAAGCGGCCATCCACGGGCGTTATTCCGGGACGTTGGGGGAGGTGGGGGGCGGGGCGGGTGCGTTGGAAACGTTGCTGGGCACCACGTAGGTGACGAACCTGGGGGTGACGCCATCCTCGCGATCGAGGCTCTGGAGGAACGAATACCAGCGATCAAAGTCGTCGTCACCCTTGACCGAGCCCCAATACCCCTCGGCGATCACAGAGCAGTCGCCGGCCTTGCGATTGACGCGCAGGGTGGCCACACCGTGCTCATCCGTTGTGCCTTCGTCGGCCACGATTGGAAAGTGAAAGGGGAGAGTCGAGGAGCGAACCTGGGCTCCGGGGATCGGCTTTCCGGTGCTCTTTTCGAGGACTTGGACCTCGATGAGCGTGCCGCAGCCGGGGAGGAGGAGAAAGAGAGGGATGAGGAACTTGAGCATGGGCGTCACGGCCATGAAGCGCGGTGGGGACTGGGGGAGTTCACTCGGGCGCAGGCCACTGCTCTGGAAAGCAGTGCCACCAAGGGCCGGGAAGAATCACAGCTCCGCGAGGCGTTTGGCGGTTTCCTGCTCCACCAGATCCTTCATGATCTTCGACAGGTCGCCCGCGATCATCTCATGGAGGCGGTATTCGCCGGGCAAGCGTTCATCCGCGACGATCCCTTCCTTCCAGCGATAAGTCCGGATCTTGTCGCTCCGCTCGCCGCCGCGGATCTGGGTCTTTCGCGCGGCGGAGCGGTCCGCGTGCTGGCGTTGGCGTTCGAGTTCGGCCAGGCGCGTGACGAGCAAGCGGCGGGCGCGTTCTTTATTCTGCTGCTGGCTCTTGGCTTCCATCATCTTGATGATGATGCCCGAGGCTTTGTGGTGGATCTGCCAGGCGGACTCGACCTTGTTGACGTTCTGGCCGCCGGGGCCCTGCGAGCGTGTGGCGGATTCCTCGACATCCGCGGCCCAGTCGACCTTGACGTCGACCTCTTCGGCTTCGGGGAGGACGGCGACGGTGGCGGTGCTGGTGTGGATGCGGCCCTGCGTCTCGGTCGCGGGGACGCGCTTGACGGAATGGACGCCGGCTTCGAACGCAAGCTCGGACCAGACCCCCACACCCCGGACGCTCACGGTCGCGCCGCGAACGCCGCCTGCGATCCCCTCGGTGACTGCGTCGAGCACCTCGAACTGCCACCCGCGAGCCGCCGCGTACTTCTGGTACATGCCCAGAAGGTCCGCCGCCCACAAGCACGCTTCATCGCCCCCCGTGCCCGCCCGGATCTCCAGGATCACCGAGCCGACCTTGTTGTCGTCGGACGTGACCAGCCGCGAGGTCATCTCCCGCACGAGCCGTTCACCACGCTCGCGGAGTACGGGAAGCTCTTCCGAAGCCATCGCCGCAAGGTCCGGGTCGCCGCCCGGCTTGGTCGCCGCGTCCAGATCCGCCGCATCCCTCGAGACCCGGCGAAACTCCCGGTAGCTGTCGACGACGGGGTCGAGAGCCGCCCGCTTGACCGACAGGTCGCGGACGCGGCGGTGGTCGGTGACGACCGCGGGGTCCTCGAGCATCGCCGAGATCTCCGCGTGCTGCTTCGACAGGTCGTCGAGTTTGAGCAGGACGTTCTCGGGGACGCGGAAAAGGCTGGCGGGTGTTGGAGGTGTGGGGGCCGCGGGCTCGGGCATCGGGCGAAGAATAGGGGTTCCGCGCGGGTGCGGGTTGGCGTGGTACCATCTGCGTCGGGCTACTCGCCCGTACGACGGAGGTCGCTTGGCCAACGCTATCGAAATCCACGGGGTCACCAAGACGTTCGGGCCCAAAGTCGCGGTGAAGGACCTGGACCTGGTGATTCCAGAGCACTCCCTCTACGCGTTCATCGGCCCCAACGGCGCTGGTAAAACGACCACCATCCGCATGATCATGTCCATCCTCTTCCCCGACAAGGGAGAGGTCTCGGTGCTCGGGAAAGCCTCGGCGGTCGAGTCCAAGGACCGCATCGGCTACCTGCCCGAAGAGCGCGGGCTCTACCGCAAGATGAAGGTCGGGGCGTTCCTCAACTACATGGGCAGGCTGAAGGGCATGGACGCCGGGCCCCTCGACAAGCTCGTCAAGGACTGGCTCGCCAAGATCGGCCTCGCCGAGACGTACCGCAAGAAGTGCGAAGAGCTCTCCAAGGGCATGCAGCAGAAGGTGCAGTTCGTCTCCGCCGTCATCCACCAGCCGGACCTCGTGATCCTCGACGAGCCGTTCAGCGGCCTGGACCCCGTCAACCGCAAACTGCTGCGCGAGCTCATCGACGCCGAGCGGGCTCGCGGATGCACCCTGATCTTCTCGACGCACGCGATGTTCGAAGCCGAGCAGCTCTGCGACCGGCTTTTCATGATCCACAAGGGCGTGAAGGTGCTTGATGACAAGCTCGACGATGTGTGGTCGCGCTACGACCCGCGGACGATCGAGGTCGAGCCGATGGTGCCGCTTGCACAGGCCGACATCGAGACGCTGAGGGATATTCCCGGCGTCCGCAAGGTCGAGATCGGGGCCAAGGGTTTCGAGCTCCACCTCGCGGACCGGGCTTCGGCCCCGGACGTCATGGCTCTCGCGGTGGGGAGGATGCCCGCACGCCGCATCGAGATCAAGCGTCCGAGCCTCGAGGACATTTTCATCCAGTTGGTTGGTGGGGAATCAGAGAACCTGCGTGACGAGATCAAGACCGCATCCGGCGCGGGGAAGGTGACCGCATGAACAAGACGATCCAGGTCGCGATCCGGGAGTTCTGGGCGACTGTTGCCACCAAGGGCTTCATCATCGGGATCTTCCTGCCGCCCCTCCTCGCGGTCATCATGGTCCCGCTGATGATCCTGCTCATGCGCGGCGCCGCCCCCAAGATCTCCGGGCACGTCGCCCTCATCGACCGGTCAGGAGAAGTCGCACAGGCTTTCACCAAGGAACTCTCCCCCGAGTCCGTCGCCGAGCGCATGGCGAAGTTCTTCGACAAGGAGTCCTCGGTCGTCAAAGCCGCCGGCGGCGACAAGATGATCAAGCAGGGTGTCGAGCAGGCGATGGGCTCGGCCAACGTCGAGGTTCGTGTCCTTCCCCCGGACACCGATCCCGAGGTGGCCCGCCAGGAGATCCTGAACGCCGACGCGAAGAACTCGGGAACGACCGAAACCCGACTGGCTGTCGTCGTCATCCCCGCGGAGGTCGTCCGCCCCGTCGATGGGAAGGATCCGGCGTCCTACGAGGTGCTCCACTCGCCCAAGCTCGCCGTGCAATGGATCGGGCTGATCGAGGACGCCGCACGCCGATCGGTCGTCGAAGCCCGTATCCGCGCGGCGGGGCTCGACCCTGTCCGGGTCCGCCAACTCTCCAACCCGCCCCGAGGCGAGGTCAGAAGCGTGACCCGCGAGGGCACCGTCAAGACCAATGAAATCGCCAAGCTCATGATCCCCGGCGCCTTCATGTTCCTGATCTGGATCGCCGTCTTCACCAGCGGACAGTACCTGCTGACCTCGACCATCGAGGAGAAGTCCAGCCGCGTCATGGAGGTCCTCCTCTCCGCCGTCTCGCCCATGCAGCTCCTCGCCGGGAAGATCGCGGGGCAGGCGTGCGTCGGGCTCCTGATCCTGCTGGTCTATGCCGGAGCCGGCATCGTCGCGCTCATCTCCGCGACGATGTTCGACATCATCGACCCGATGATGCTCGTCTACCTCGTCATCTACTTCATGATCGCGTTCGCGAGCATCGCATGCCTCTTCGCGGCCGTCGGCTCCGCGGTCTCCGACATCCGGGAGGCCCAGTCGCTCATCGGGCCCGTCATGATCATCCTCGTCATCCCCATGATGCTCTGGATGCCGATCCTTCAGAACCCCAACTCCACCTTTGCGCAGATCTGCTCGTTCGTTCCGCCCATCTCTCCGTTCATCATGATCCTGCGCCTCGCCGGAGCCGAGTCTGTCCCGATCTGGCAGATCCCAGCGACGATCGTGGTGGGCATCCTCACCGTCATCGTGATGGCATGGATGGCCGCCAAGATCTTCCGCATCGGCGTCCTGATGTACGGCAAGCCGCCGAACATCTCGACCCTCATCCGCTGGATCCGGATGGCCTGATCGTCCATGAACCCCTTTGATCTCTACGAACTCTGCGTGACCGACGCGCCGCGACTCGCGCGCTTCGCCAAAGCCGCCCACGGTCGCAAGCCTCGCGTCCTCCGCGAGGACTTCTCCGGTACCGGGGCTCTCGCCAAGGAGTGGGGGAGGGCTTACGGCTCGGCGGTCGCCGTCGATCAGGACGCCAAGCCCCTCGCCCGCGTGAAAGGGCCGAACGTGCGAGCCGTCCGCGCCGACGTCCTCAGGTGTCGCGTGAAAGCCGACATCATCGCCGCGACCAACTTCCCCCTCGGGTACTTTCACCAGCGCGGCGACCTCGTCAGGTACCTCAAGCACGCCCGATCGTGTCTCAACCCCCGCGGCGTCCTGCTCGCCGATCTTTACGGCGGCCGTGACGCGATGAAGCCGCTCAAGATCCGCCGCAAGCTCCGCGGACCCGCCGGCCAGCGCGTCGAGTACACGTGGGAGCAGCGCGAGACCGACCCCGCGACCAACATCGTGCTCGACACCCTCAGCTTCGTCGTGACCGCGAGCGGCAAAGCCAAGCAATATCCCGACGCTTTCGTCTACCACTGGCGGATCTGGTCCATCCCCGAAGTGCGCGACGCGATGATGGACGCGGGGTTCCGCGCGGTGGATGTGTACGCCCGCATGGGCGACGCGATCGATTCGGACGGCAACCTCTACGTCTCCCCGATCCAGTCCGGCGATGAACTCGACGAGAACTACGTCGTGTACGTCGTCGGTCGGAGGTAGACGACGGCTTCTACAGCCGCGCCGCCGCGATGCTCGCCAGTTCCGAACGCTCGCTCTTGGCCAGCGTGACGTGCCCGTACAGCGAGACGCCCTTCATCCGCTCGATCGCGTACGACAAGCCGTTGGACGACGAATCCAGGTACGGGTTGTCGATCTGTTGGATGTCGCCGGTGAGGATCAGCTTGGTCCCTTCGCCGACGCGGGAGACGATGGTCTTCACCTCGTGCGGCGTGAGGTTCTGGGCTTCGTCGACAATCATGAACTGATGCGGGATGGACCGGCCGCGGATGTAGGTCAGCGGCTCCAGGACGAGCTTGCCGTCGGCCATGAGCTTCTGGATGCGTTGCTCGGTCGAGTGGCTGTCGGCGGCTCCGCTCTGGGCGCCGCGGGTGGACATGAGGTACTGCAGGTTGTCGAAGATCGGCTGCATCCACGCGGTCAGCTTCTCGTCCTTGTCGCCGGGCAGGTACCCGATGTCGCGTCCGAGGGGCATGATCGGCCGCGCGACCAGAAGCTTGTCGTACCGCTCCTCCGAGAAGACCTTCGCCATCCCCGCCGCGATCGCGACGAGCGTCTTGCCCGTGCCCGCCGAACCCAGGAGCGTGAGGAACTTGATCTCATCATCCATCAGCAGGTCCAGCGCCATCGTCTGCTGCGAGTTGCGAGCGATGATGCCGAAGACCGGCTTGCGCTGGTTCGTCACCGGGATGATGTGGTCCGTGTCCGCCAGACGCCGGCCCAGCCCCGAGTGATGCTCATCCGCGTTGTCCTTCAGCATGACGAACTGGTTCGCGAGCACCGGACGGTGCACCACCGAACCGTCGTACTGACGCTCGACCAGAAGCGGCTCGAGCTTGGACATCGGGAGCATCCGGTCGCGGTACATCTCGTCGATCAGCGAGCCGTCCGTTTCGACCGCGACCGCACCGGTGTAGAGGCGGTCGGCGTCGACCTTCTGGTTCTCGAAATCCTCGGTGCCGATGCCGAGGGAATCGCTCTTGATGCGTGCGGCGAGGTCCTTGGAGACGAACGTGACGTTGGCTCCGCGCTGCTTGAGGTGCCACGCGACGGCGATGATGCGATTGTCGGGCGATTCTTCGATCAGCGCCGACGGCCGGTCGTACTCCGAGACGTCGATGCGGATCGACCCCGTCTTGCCGTCAGGCCCGACCTTGGCCGCTTGCCCCACGCGCGGCGAATGCTCGCCCCAGTTGACGCCGTCGGTCAGCGAGCCCTTCGTGCGGAGCCAGTCGAGCTGGCGGATGCACTCGCGGGCGTTGCGGCCCAGGTCGTCATCCTTCCGCTTCATCTTGTCGAGCTCTTCGATCACGGTGAAGGGGATCACCAGATCGTGCTCGGCAAAGACGAAGAGCGCCATGGGGTTGTGGAGCACCACGTTGGTGTCGATCACGAACGTCCGGATCGCGGGCACCGGGTCGCTCTGCCGACGGGGCGCGGTCCGCGAGGACGTGCGGGAGGAACCCCGGGCCGGTTCGACGGTCGCGGGTGGAACGGATTTCTGAGGTTTGGTCATGCGGCTGAGCCTTTGGGGGCCCGGTGGTCCGGAAGGCTGGGCGGTAGCTCTGCCCTCACGGCTCACGGTGTCAGATTCTTCGACAGGCCGAATCGTCCGCACGGATGTCATCGGCGCAGAATACCACGGGTTGCGGTCCCCGAGAGGTCCTGCACGATCCATTGTACCGCTTCCCGATCATTCTTGTCGGATCCTTGACGGACTCAGGGTGTCGCGGCCGTCGGGGCCACGATTCCGTCATCCGGCGGGGTCTGCGGCTTGGCACGGTCGGGGAACTTCGTGTGCTCCATCTCGACGATCCACGATTCCAGAGGGACGTAGCGGAGCAGGTCAAACTTCAACTCGCGTCCGGCCAGCGTCGGGTGGGCCGAGGAGACCTTGACGAACATCAGAAACTTGTCCCACTTGCGGCGGTCGAAGTCCTCGCAGAGTTCAAGCGTCAGGTCGCTGCCGCCAAGGCTTCTGGGCAGGGTGAGGGTCTTGGTCTCGGGGTTCCAGCCGTACCGGTGGCGTGCGACCACCCCCGCGAACCCGAACATGATCAGCCCGATGCCCGTGCCGGCGTAGAAGATGATCCACTGGACCGGAACGTCGTAGGACTCGAGCTTTTTCGGGCTTTCCGCGGTGCCGGAGGTCGTCGTGAACCGCTTGGCGAGCACGTCGTGGTCCTCGCTCGGCTTGGCGATCTGCGTGTGCGCCGGATCGAGCCGATGAACGACGCGGAGGGCCTCAAGCCAGTCGTGCTTGGCGCGGGCGAGGGTGTCCTTCTGCCCCTCGAGGTTCTTGTGGAGCTTCTCGTACTCGGCCTGGGGGTCCGCGATGCTCGGTTCCGCCCAGTCCGCCCCGCCCTGCATCTTGGCTTCCTTGAGGTAGTTAAACCGCATGAAGTCCGCGTACGCCACGCCCCGGTTGGGATACAGGATCATGGCGTCGTAAAGCCCCCAGATCCCAAATCCCAGAAAGAGGAGCGACATCGCGGCCTGTTTGAAGAGCCAGCGGGGGTTCAGTTTCGTCCATTGTGTAGCGGCCATGGTTTCGAGTGTACGTCCCGCAAGCCCGAAAGGTCGGCGTCAGGTCGCTCACGCCCGCTCACGGGCCGATGATCCGCCGCAGGGCCGCTTTCCACCATCGGCCAGCCAGACCCCGGCCGTGAGGCGTCGCCGTCAACCAATCCCAACCCCCAGAGCTGGACGCCCGAAGCGGGATCCGGGGGAAGTTCTTCCCGGACCTCAGCGCCCACGTCAGCCACTCCGAATGCTCGCGGCGTGCTTTCGCGCCCGGATCCTCCGGGTACTCGTCCGAGTACCCGCGTGCCTCGGGCGGCGGATTGGGGCCGAAAGAGACCATGACCGGAGTTTAGCGAACCCTCCCGCATCGCGGAAGCAGAACCTCGGACCCCCCTCCCCTCCGGGCCGCCCTCCGGCCAACTGAAACCCGCGATCAAGACCCGGGCCCGCCCCATCTGCGCGCCGCGACGACGGATTCTCATCCGTTCTCGCCCTGAAATTCCGCGAGAAATCGCGGTCACACCCACCCCCGCGGCGCACTTGTTCTGTTGAGCGATGCACCCGCGGATCTCGGCACGGGCTTCCAGAGGGGACAGCCCGCCGCGACCCGCGGACAACCACCGGCTCGGAGAACAGTCATGAACACGAAGAACACGATGATGATGGTGCTTGCCGCGGGGACCGCGATGGGCGGTCTTTCGGCGAACCTGGCCCGCGCGGACGAGGGATGCAGCGTCTACCGCGTCGGCGTCCCCGACCTTGACCAGAAGCGGGCCACGCAGGGGAACATCATGGGCCTCCCCAACGACGGCAAGATGTTCTGCGCCCCGGCCTCGGTCAGCAACCACGTCGGCTACCTCAACAATCTCGGCTTCCCCAACCTCTGTCTGGGCGCCAAGGACTGGCAGAACAACTACGCTGCCGGCACCGCGTACATCAACCTCACGCAGTTCTACTGCCAGGTCGATCCCTTCGACGGCGGCAGCATGATGCCCGGTGCCCGCAACCGCATCCTCGCTTCCTATCCCGACGAGTTCCAGATCTCAAGCTACTACGGCAACGGCGTGGGCCCCACCTCGCAGGCGATGTACGGCCTGATGACCGCCGGCTGTCTCATGACCTTCTGCTACGGCCGCTACGACTTCTTCCCCGCCGCCG
>JBIKTT010000137.1:0-6143 GCA_044347925.1 Phycisphaerales bacterium | reverse complement strand
GTGACGAGGATGATCACGGTCTTGCCGTCGGGCTCTTCGAGCGTTTTAAGGATCGAGTTCTGGACGGGCGCGTTCGTGAGCGAACGGTCCATCAGTTCGGCTTCATCGATGATGAAGACCTTGGCGACGCGGGCATCGTTCTGGAGGTTCGGACCTTTCTTCGCGGGCTCGATGAGATGCTCGACGACCACTTCCTTGGGGATCGTGATGAGCTTCTTGTCCCGAACGTCCTTGTCCTCGTGATACCGAGCGAGTTCCTTGGTGATCACGTGGAGGTCGGGGTGCGTGCCCGCGGCGAGGAGCTTGGCGACGCGGCCCTCGGGGTCGGGTTCGATCTCGCCGGTCAGGCCCGGGGTGGAGGTGGGGTCGAGGATGAGCGCGGCGAACGCGAGAGCGGCGGTGAACTTTCCGACGCCGCGCGGACCGTGGAAGATCCAAGCGTGGTGGACGCGGTCGGCGGCGACCGCTTTGCGGAGAATGTTCACCGCGTGGTCCTGGCCGAGAATGGCCCCAAGCGAAACCGGCGGCGGGTATCCGCGCGTCATCGGCGGCGGGGGCAGATCCTGCACGCGGTCGGCAAACGTGCCACCGGTGGCTTTGGAGGATTTGGCTTTCTTGGCCATTGCGGGAGGGTAGACAGGAAATCACGGCGTCAGAAAGTCACGGAGCGGCTTGTGCTTGGTCCAGAACTCGGTCCAGTTCTTCCAGGCGAAGCCTTCGACTTCGGCATCGCTCCAGCCGCGATTCCGCAGGGCTTCGGCCAGCTTGTCGTAGTCTCGGGGGCGGTTCACGCCCTCGGGCAGGGTGAGCGCCGAGAACCCGCCGTCCGCGTCGGACCCAAGCCCGACCTGCGAGCGATTGCCCATCAGCTCACACTGCCGATCGACGTGCTCCGCCCATTCCGCAAGCGTCGCCCGCCGGTCCCGTTTGCCGCCTCGGATGATGAACGGCGAATAGAGGACGCTCCCGATCATGCCGCCGCGGCGACCGATCTCTCTGATCGAATCGTCGGTCAGGTGCCGCTGCCGCGGGCCAATCGCGAGGGACCCGTCGTCGAGCAAAGCCCGGCAGTTGGAGTGCGTCGCGATGATCGGCCCCTCCGCCCGCTCGAAAAGCTCGTGGAGCGAAGCGTCCGACAGGTGCGTCGTGTCGTGCACCACGGCAAGCCGGTCCATTTCGCGGATCATCGCACGCCCCAGATCCGTCAAGCCCGTCTCGCACGTGTTCCCGCCCGCGTACCGCGTCTGCTTGGCCCACGCGAGGCTGATGGCGACCACGCCGCGGTCGACCCACCACGCAAGCTCCTCCGGCGAGCGGATACCGTCGGCGCCCTCGACCAGCACCGCGAACCGAACGGGGCCCGACGAAAGCGAGCTAGCTGGCAAGCCAATCGCACACTCACCCGATCTTGCCCAGGTTTGGTAGATCTCAAGCTGCCGGTGAGCGGCGATGGACGCCGATTCGGCATCGCCGGACTTGTACGCAATCGCGTCCGGCGTCCCCTCGGGCTCGATGAAGATCGTCGCGAGAGCCGCTCGCACGTTCCCCGCGCGGAGCGTCGGGAGCGTGATCGCGCCCGGCGGGTTGGCTCCGCCGACCGGTTCATCCGCGAGCATGTCGCGGCCTTCAAGAGCGATGCAGGCGAGATCAAGGTGGGCGTCAAACCAGTGCATGGCGGACTGTAGAGCCGCACCCGGCGTGTCCCCAAGCCTCTACCACACCGCTTCCACCACGATCGTGGAAGCCATCGTGAGCACCATCCAGACGGTCGCCGCGTTCAGCATCCGGGGATTCGCAAGCCCACCCCGAAAGCCGAACGCTTTGGCGAGCCCGTTCCACATCGCCAGGCCCGCAAGCACCCCCAGCCCGCCGAGCGACGTCAGCCCCCAGATCGGGACGCCGAACAGCACCAACTCCTCCACATCGCCCACCGGCTGAGCAATGGCGGACGCAAGGTATCCGCCATTGGCGACCAGGCAGAAGCCCGCGAAGAACCGTGAAAGCGGCTCAAGGGTCCACCGATCCCGAAACCGCCGGGTCAGCCCACGCACCACCGCCCACACCGCCAGAGGAACCGCCACCCCCACCGCCGGCCCCATCGCGACCACCCAGAGCGGATGGTGGTACACCGAAATCTCCGTCTGCGAGAATCCGACCAGCGGGATCCGCACGCTCTCGATCCGCGACCCCGTCGCGAGTGCGGCGGCCACGTGGCCTAGTTCGTGCACCAGCATCATGCCGTACCACGACGCGATGAGCGTGTTGAGCCCGAGAGCAAGAGCGTGGATCAGCAGGAGACGCGATGTGCTTGTGGCGTTGCGGAGCAATCGGGCGGTCCTTCGCGGGTTCGGTGGACAGGGCGAGAGTCCACGCCGGGAGCATCAACGGGCCGCGAACCGCCCCAAACTGAAAAGCGAGAGTTCCGGCGGGACCGGTACGGCCGGATCGGCCGCCAGATCCGCGAGAATCTCCCCCACCACCGGCGCGAACTTGAAGCCGTGCCCCGAGAACCCGGCTGCGACGACGATGTTGGGGTGCCCCGGCAAGCGATCGATGATGAAGTGCGAGTCCTCCGAGTTGGCGTAGAAAGCAACCGCCGAGCGAGCGACCTCGCCCGAACCAGGAAGCAGCGATCGGATCGCGGGTTCGAAGTCCGCAACATCCGCTGCGGTCACCGTTCGATCGATCGCGTCGGGATCCACGACCGCCCCACGGCGATGGCGAGCGACGCGGAACGAATCCTCCCCCGGCAGCACGGGAAACCCGTATAGAAGCGACCCCGGCTCATCTTCGAACGCCCAGCACGGAGGCTTGCCAGGCCCCTGCAGGGCGAACGCGGCTTCGTCGGGCGGCGGCTTGAACCAGCCGATGGGCTGACGCGTGACGGTGATGGCGGGCGCGGGCAGGTCGCTGAGGCTCAGGATCTTCCGGGTCCAAGCTCCGGCGGTGACGATGAGCGTCTTGCCGTGGTATCGGGCTCGATCGGTGACGATCTCGATCTCATCGCCGGGAATGACCTCCTGGACTTCCTCGTGGGTTCCCAAGGTCGCTCCGGCGTCGCGAGCGAGGCCGGCCATCGACGCGACCGCGAGTTCGGGCCGGATGACGCCCGCCGCGGGTTCGACCAGGCCGATCCAGTCGTGGAATCCGGCTGGCGGACGGAACTGGGGAAACCGGGCGGCGATCTCGTCGGATGAAAGCACTTCGTGCGGGATGCCGTGCTGCCGGGCCGCTTCCGCCGAGCGGTCCACGACCTCGCCGCCGCGTGCCGGGCCGAGGTAGAGCCCGCCCGTCTCGTGGTAAAGCGTGCGGCCGCAGGAAGCGTTGAGTTCAAGCCAAAGCTCGCGGCTTCGCTTGAGAAGCGGGACGTACGCGGGGTGCTCGTAGTAGGCGGTTCGGAACATCCGGGCGCCGCCGAAATGCTCCGACATCGTGTTGGGAACGCTTGCTTTGTCGACGCCAAGGGCGAGCCGTCCGCGTCGGGCGAGAGCGAGGGCGGCGGCGACACCCATGGTGCCGGTGCCGAGAATGAGCGCGTCGTAAAGCATCAACGCGGGAGCGTATGGGCTCAGGCCTGCGTCTCGCGGAAGCGTTCCTTCTGCCGGGGAATGTGCTGCATCCCAGCGTAATCCTGGGCGCCGTGGGACAGCTTGCGATCCGAGAACCGGAGCAGGGACTGGCCGATGGCGATGGTGTCGCCGTCGCGGAGGATGGGCTTACCCTCGACCTTCACGCCGTTGACGGCGGTCCCGTTGGCGCTGCCGAGGTCCGTGATCCGGCAGGTGCTGTCGGAGGGATCAAACACGATCCGGCAGTGATGCCGGGAAACCTTCTCGTCGGTCAGCTGGACCTGGCAATCGGGATCTCGGCCGATGACAGCGCCGTCCGGACGGGTTTCGTCGAAGGGGAAGAGTTCGCCTTTGTTGCGGCCGACAAGAATGAGCACGGACGCCATGCTGGACTCCGATACACGGGTGGGGGGAAGGGTAGAGCAAGCCGAGCCCGCGGGCCGCCAGAACGACGGTCCGTGCCGAATCTCAACGAAGTCTTCATAATCGCGCTGAGCGGCAGCGGACGGGCAATAATGCTCCATGGCGGTCCGGAACGTGTTGGGGTCCGCGGCCGCCAGCCACCGGGCCACGGCAGGACCGGACGGTTGCAGGTAAATTGCGGGGATTGCGTTCCGGGGGCCGGGGTAGAGTTTCCGAGCAGGCAGGAGGCCGCACTTGTTTCTAGACCGCTTTCTTGGTCTTTTCAGCGTTGATATGGGTATCGATCTGGGCACCTGCAACACGCTTGTGTCCGTTCGCGGCCAGGGCATCGTACTGAACGAGCCCAGCGTCGTCGCGGTCGAAAAAGGGACCAACAAGGTCCTGTGGAACGGCAACGCCGTCGGCTGGGTGGCCAAGGAGATGCTCGGCAAGACTCCCGGAGACATCACGGCCGTCCGTCCGCTCAAGGACGGCGTCATTTCCGACTTTGACATCACCGAAGCCATGCTCGCGTACTTCATCCGCAAGGTGAACGGCAAGAGCAAGATCTTCGGCCCGCGCGTCGTCGTCAGCGTTCCCTCCGGCATCACCGCCGTCGAGAAGGAAGCGGTCTACCAGTCCGCCGCCCGCGCCGGCGCCCGCCGCACCTACCTCATCAAGGAACCCGTCGCCGCCGCCATCGGCGCCGGCTTGCCCTTCGTCGAGCCCACCGCGAGCATGATCGTCGACATCGGCGGCGGCACCACCGAGGTCGCCGTTCTCTCGCTTGGCGGCATCGCCACCTGCGAAAGCGTCCGCGTCGCCGGCGACGACATGGACGAAGCCATCATCAACCACATGAAGCGGGCTTACAACATGATGATCGGCGAGCAGACCGCCGAACGCGTCAAGATCGAGATCGGCTCCGCCGCCGCCACCGGTCCTGAGACCAGCATGGAGGTCCGCGGCCGCGACATGATCTCCGGCCTGCCGCGCAAGACCGTCGTCACCAGCGAGGAGATCCGCGAAGCCCTGCAGGAGCCCGTCTCCTCGATCGTGCAGGCCGTCTCCCGCACCCTCGAAACCGTCGAGCCCGAACTCGCCGCCGACCTGGTGGACAACGGCATCGTCATGGCGGGCGGCGGATCGCTGCTCCGCGGCCTGACGTCCGTCATCCAGAAAGCGACCGGCCTGGACACCCGCCTGGCGGACGACCCGCTCACCTGCGTCGCCCGCGGCACAGCCATCTGGCTTGAGAACATGGACCGGTGGAAGGTCAACCTCGAAAACAACGGATAACCCCGATCGGGTACGCTGAGCACGCATGAGCCACCACCGATCGCATCATTCCGGGACGGGGATGGGAAGGCTCCTGCTTCCCGGAGCCTTGGTGCTCTCCGGGCTTTTCGCGCTGATCCCCGCCCGGTGGTCCGGCTGGGTGGGCGAGCTTTCGCGTCTGGTGATCATTCCGACGGCGCCGATCTCGCGGAACGTTCTCGCGATGTCGCGGTCGGTTCTTTCCCCGCCCGAACCGCCCAAAGCCGAGGAGCTCCAGCTTCTCGAAGAACGCAAGCAGGAGTTCGAGACACTCTACCTCCGCGAACGTGCCGAGACGCAACGTCTCCGCGAGATGATCCGCGAACTTCAGCTTGGACTTTCTCTCAACCCCGAAGCCCGCGTGCAGCAGCTTGTCGCCCCGGTGATCGGAACATCGGCCGATCTCTCGGCGGGGCTGCTTTCGGTTCGGACGGGCCCCTCGATCGAGACGGACCGGACCACGGTGGCGACCACGACCGGACTTCAGCTTGTCGGCCGCGTCACCTCTTCGTCCGGCCCCACGTGCTTTGTGATGCCCATCACGCGGCGATCGGCGGGCAAGATCCAGGTCGCGATCATGACCGGCGACGGCCCGGCCGAGATCGGAGCCAATCTGGTGCCGGTGGGTGACGGCACGCTCAAAGGCGATGTGCTCCGGATCTCGGGCGACGCGAGCGTCGATCCCGGCGCGGCGGCCCCGGCCGCGGCGGTCGGACAGATCGTGCGGTTGGACGACATGGACTGGCCCAAGAGCGCCCGAATGCTGATCGTCGGCAGGGTGGAGTCGGTCTCGCCCTCCCCGAGCGATCCGCTCAGGCAGGTGATCGTCGTGAGGCCCACGGTGAACATCGAGCG
>JBIKTT010000135.1:0-6172 GCA_044347925.1 Phycisphaerales bacterium | reverse complement strand
CTTCTCGGAGTCACTGTCCGTGCTCGGCTCCTTTCAGGGGCAGCTGGTCGTCGGCGGCGTGATCTCCGCCGCGGGCGGCGCACAGGTGAGCAGCCTTGCGGCATGGAACGGATCGGCGTGGTCCTCGTACGCGGGGGGTGTCGGCGGCGGCAGCTTTCTTCCGACCGTGAGCGCTCTGCTCCCGATGCCGGACGGGCTGCTCGTGGGCGGATCGTTCGACACGGTTGGGGAGCGTGACGCGAACCTTCGCACGCCCGCGTTCAGCCTCGCTCGCTGGACCGGCGCGGCCTGGAACCGCTATGAGGGCGCGGCTTCGATCTTCTCGATGGCAAGCCTGGGCGGCAAGGTCGTCGGCGGCGGTTCCTTCGGGGGCCTGGACTCTGCCGGCGACCGCGTCGCCAACCTCGTGCGATGGGACGGAGCGTTGACTTCGGCGTTCGGTTCGGGCGTGAACGGCGCGGTCCGAGCGCTCAAGTCGTTCAGCCCCGATCCGCTGACGCGGAATCTCGTTGTCGGCGGCGAGTTCACCACGGCTGGGGGCCTCTCCGCGGCCCGGATCGCCCAGTGGACCGAGTCGGACATCCTCGGCACGCGCGAGTGGAACACGATGGGGACGGGGTTCAACCTGCCCGTCCGCGCGATCGAGCGGTTCAACAGCGTGACGTACGCTGCGGGAGACTTCACGGCGTCGGGGGATAGCACGACCGCGTACAACCGCGTCGCTCGCTGGGATTCGGTCAACCGTCGCTGGCTTGCGTTGAGCGGCACGGACCTCAACGGCCCGTGCTACGCGCTCAAGGTCTTCAACGGTTCTCTCTACGCTGGCGGCGTGTTCACCTCGGCCAACGGGCAGGCGTCCGGGGGGCTTGCCCGGTGGAACGGCACGTCATGGTCGACCGTCGGTGGCTTCTTTCTTGGCACGGTTCACGCGCTCGAGGTGTTTCGCGGCGAGCTCGTCATCAGCGGGCAGTTCGCGGGCCTTCCGGGCTCGCCGAACGTCGCTCGCTACAACGGAGTGTCGTACGCGGCGATGACCGGCGGGACCAACGACGTCGTGCGGGCCCTCGCGGTCGGGCCCGATGGCAATCTGTACCTGGCCGGAGACTTCACCCAAGCCGGCGGTGGTCCGGCGAGCCGTGTCGCGATGTGGACCGGGTCCGCGTGGGCGAACGTCAACGGCGTCGATGGGCCGGTGCACGCTCTGCTCGCCCATCGAGCCGAGGTGCAGGTTGGCGGCACTTTCGCGAACACCCTCACGCCTGCTCAGCGTTCGACTGGCTGGGCGCGGTTCAACCCCACCGGCGCCCCGTGGGTCGCGAGCGGGCCGGTTCGGTCGGGCCCCGCGTGCACGGGTGGGATCGTCGCGTTTGAACTGACGCCCGCGACCGGGTACCCGGTGACCTACCAGTGGCGGCGAAACGGCGTCGCGATCCCGGAGGGCCGCATGGCCGGCGGGACCCTCGCGGCGGGCGTCACCACCGCTCGGTTGACCCTCTCAGAAGTCCGCGCCGCGGACAACGGCACCCTCACCTGCCTGATCACGAACGCATGCGGGAGCAGCGAAAGCCCCGCCGCCGGCCTCTCGACCTGCGGTGCCGACGTCAACTGCGACGCTTTCATCGACTTCTTCGACTACGACGAGTTCGTCACCGCGTTTGAGACGGGCGCGCCCCTCCGCATCGCCGACTACAACGGCGACGGCTTCATCGATTTCTTCGACTACGACGAGTTCGTGACCGCCTTTGAGATCGGCTGCTAGCCGCCTCCCCCCCGGGAGCCCGAGCCCCTCCCCGCGAGCGGGTCCGTTCTCGGACTCCGACCGTCACATTTTCGCCCCCCGACCCCCCCCCGCGGTCACACCGACGGTCACACCGACGGTCGCAGCGCACTCACTCCGGCAGAAGCAAGGAGTGACGCCATGAGCAACCGCCCGATCAGAACCCTGACCCAAGCCGCCCTCCTCGCCGCCTGTGCGGGCGCCGCCATGCTGCCCGCCACTTCCGCCCGCGCGGTGGACAAGTGGTGGAACACGACGAACGGGAACTGGAACACGGGAGCGAACTGGTTCGCGGCAGGCGTCCCGACCAACGTTGACAACGTCTTCATCGGGAACACCGCCATCGCCGAAAACGCGTCTGTCGAATTGAACGTCAACGCCACGGTGGCAAGCCTCACGGTCACGGACGGGATGCGTCTTCGCACCAGCGCGTCAAGGCTCACCGTCAGCGGAGCGACGCTGATCAGCGGCGTCAACTACCCCCCGGACAACTTCCGCTATTCATCGACGGTGCATGTGTTCCAGGGAGCGGCCCCCATCGACTTTCAGACGGGCTCACTCTCGATCGCCGACGGCGGCACGCTGCGGCTGGAAGACGGAGCCGCCGTTCAATCCGGCGGACAGGTGAATCTGGGAGACGGTGCGAGCATCTACGGCGAGGGTGTCATCAATCTCAACGCCAACGGCATCCCTGCGATGATCGTCAACGGCTCGATTCAAGCGACGCCGGGTGCCATCGGCCTCACCTTCAACCAGCTTGGAACCGGCCTCATCGATCTGGATGGATCGGTGGCCGACGGTCCCAACGGCGGCATCAACGTCACCGGTTCGATGAACAACTTCTCGGAGTTCTCCCGGCTCACGATCAACGGGACGGGCCTGACCGACCCTTTCGATGACTTCCTTTGGATTGGATCCGGGAACACGGTCAACATGAACCTCTCGAACGGCTGGACGCTCGGGGCGGGCGGAGAGCTCCGGATGGTCCCGCTCCAGGATCACATTCCGGTTCTTGACGGCGGGCGAATGACTCTTCAGGGACGAATGGAAGTGAGCTTGAGCGACGGCGACGCGGTCGTGAACGCGCCGGTAACCTTCGCCCCCGCCGGTGACGTCTTCATCGCGGCGAACTCTCGACTCACCTGCTACGGACCTGTCACGGTCCTCGGGGGCACCTACAACCTCGCGTCCGACTCCATGCTCGTGCTCAACGGCGCGACCGAGTGGAACGGCACCGTCACCTGCGAAGGGCTGGGCCAGATCTTCGTTCAGACATCGAGCACCGTGACCGGCCCGACCGTTGTCAACGCTCACACATTCGACTTCGACGGCAGCGGCGTCACCACTTGGAACATCCAGGCCCCGATGACCATCAACGCGACGATCGTCGATCCGCTCACGCAAAGCGACATCAACAAGATCGACGGCACGATCAACATCTCCGGCCCGAGCGACGCCCGGCTCACCATCAACATCGCGGCGGCTGGCGAGCCCTGGTCCATCGGCGGCACACTCAATCTCGCCGCTCCCCTCGGCAACGCGACAACCCGCCTCGCGGGAGAGATCTACGGCATCTCCGGAGCACTCAACATCAACGGAGCGGTCCGGTGCGAAGGCGCTTTCGGCCTGTACCCCGGCTCCGTGACGACATTCGCGAACGCCAACTCGCGTCTGGAAGGCTCCTCGGCCTGGATGATCTTCGAGAATTCGCAGTTTATCGGCGGGGGAACGGTCGGCTGCTCCCCGTCCGGTGCCGTGAGGATCAAGGACACCGTCGATCTTGGCACAACACGCCTCAGCAACCAGGGCGATCTTGAGATCAACTTCGGCGTCGGCCAGATCCGCGTCGGCGGCTTCACCCAGACCGCCACGGGAACCTACCACGTCGACATCGGTGGCTACGAACCCGGGACCCGCCACGATCATCTGATCGTGACGATCCAGCCGGCTTCGCTGGGGGGCATGGTCGATGTCGATCTGGTTGACGCGGGCGACGGTGCATTCACGCCGCAGATCGGCGACAGCTTCACGATCCTGACCAGCCGAAACGGCTTTGTCGGTCAGTTCGCCGGCGTCGCTCCCACGCTCCGCAACGGCGTGCTCTACTCCTGGTCGCTGCTTCAGGACGCGATGAGCGTGCGGGTGCAGCTCGTCTCGATCGAAGCTCGTTGCAACGCCGACTGGAACTGCGACGGATTCCTCGACTTCTTCGACTACGACGACTATGTGGAAACCTTCGAGGGCGGGACCCCTCCGGAATGCCGCACGAGCGCGGACTTCAACGGCGACGGGTTCGTGGACTTCTTCGACTACGACGACTTCGTTGCTTTCTTCGAAAGCGGATGCTGATCGCGAGGTTCAGGTCCAGGCCCGGAACCAGCGAACGAAGAAGCCGCCGATCCGCTACGCGATCGTCGCACGGACCACAACCAGCGACACAACGCTGATCAGGACCCAAAGCGAAACCCCAAGCACCAGCGCCCGCCAGCCGACCGCGGCCATGGCTTTCTTGGAGATGCCCAGGCCGATCAGGAACAGAGCGAACGCCATGCCGTGCCCGGCGGCGGGCTTGAGGTAATCAGCGTGCACAGGCTTGATCTGCGGGAACGTCGTGCACACCGCGCTGGCGACGATGAACAGCACGATGAAAAGCGGCACCGGGAACTTCTCCCAAAGCGTCTTGGGCTTCTGCGGAGCATTCCCCGCCGCCGCGTCCCTACGGCCAAGCCACCATCCCGCCGCCATGCAGATCGGAGCGATCCACAACGCTCGCGAAAGCTTGACCGCCGTCGCGATCGTGAGCGCATCGGTTCCGGAAGCCATCTCCGGCGTCGGGGGATGCGCATCGACGAACGTCTTGGACGCCCCCACCACGCTCGAAACATCGTGGATGCTGATCGCGGACCACGTCCCGAATTGTGCGTGCGATAGGTTCATCAGGTCGCCAAGCCAGGGAAGCACATAAAGCCCAGCCGCGTTGAGCAGGAAGACCGTCCCCGTCGCCACCGCGATCTCGGCAGGAACCGCTCCGATCACCGTCGAGACCGCCGCGATCGCCGAACCCCCGCAGATCGCCGTCCCCGCCGACATCAGCGTCGTCAGCCTGCCGGGCATCGCGAGCACCCGGCCGAGGCCGAACCCGGCCGCGAACGTCAGGATGATCGTCCCGGCCGCGAACACGATCCCCGTCCCCCCCGCGTTCGCAAGATCCCGGAGGTTCATCCCAAGGCCAAGCACCACCACGCACGTCTGCATCACCACCTTGGAAAGCGACTTCGTCCACGGCAGCAGCGAAGCATCCGCGATGCCGATCAACGCCAGCACGATGCCAAGCGGAAGCATGATGTCCGGCCGGCCCATCGGCGTCAGGCACGCGGCCGCTCCGAGAACCACAAGCGTCGTCGCGATCGACTTCTTCTGATGGGGTGCCGCCGAAATCATGCCGCTCCGTTCATCCTTGTGCGTCCATCCTGATTCGATCGCCCGAACGGTCCAAGCGTACCCTCACGCCATGACTGCCGCGCTCCCCGCCCGCTCACCGTTCGCGTCGCACTGGGCTCACGATCCAGGCATCGTCTTCCTCAACCACGGCAGCTTCGGAGCGACCCCCCGCGTCGTGCTCGAAGCTCAGAATGCCCTTCGGGCCAGGCTCGAAGCCGAACCCGTCGCGTTCTTCGTCGAGCACGTGACCGGTCTGATCGACGCTTCCCGCGCGGCACTCGGGCAGATGCTCGGAGCCGATCCGGCGTGCATCGCGCCGGTGCCCAACGCGACCGTCGGCGTCGCGACCGTCCTCCACAACCTCAAGCTTGCTCCCGGAGACGAGATCCTCATCAACGACCACGAGTACCCCGCCTGCTGCAACAACGCCCGCCATGTCGCGGCGATGCGCGGCGCCAAGGTCGTCTCCGCCGAGCTTCCCTTCCCGATGCCGTCGCCGGAAGCGATCGTCGAAGCGATCATGGCAAAGGTGACGGCGCGGACCCGCGTCGTCATGATCTCGCACGTGACGAGCTCCTCCGGCGCGATCCTGCCGATCGAGCGTCTGATCCCCGAGTTGCACCGTCGCGGCATCGAGACCCTCATCGACGGTGCCCACGCGCCGGGGTTCACGCCTTTCAATCTCTCCGCGCTCAAGCCGACGTACTACACCGCGAACTGCCACAAGTGGATCTGTTCCCCCAAGGGCTCGGCGTTCCTGTACGTCGACCCCGCGAAACGCGAGGGCTTTCGGCCCATCGTGCTCTCGAACAACGCCGAGAAGCCCAGGCCGGGGCGGTCGCAGTTCCTCACCGAGTTTGACTACGTCGGCACGACCGATCAGACGGCTTTCCTCGCCATTCCCGACGCGATCCGCTTCATGAGCGGTCTCCTGCGGGGCGGCTGGCCGGAGCT
>JBIKTT010000002.1:0-18406 GCA_044347925.1 Phycisphaerales bacterium | reverse complement strand
ACAAGATCACCGTCTGGGACTCGGGCACCGTGAGCGAGAACGGCCGCGGCACCACCGGCGAGTTCCTCTCCGGCCTGGTCGGCAGCCTCCCAAAACTCCACGAACTCGCCGCTCAGGCGGGGATCGAACTCCCGCCGGCCCTCGGCAAGCTCGACAGCCGCAAGAAAGCGGAGCCGCCCGCGAAGCCCGCCGGCACCGCGAAAGCCGACGCTTGACCTGACACGCTCCGAGTGAAGCCGGATCCAGAATCGATCATCCACCGAGTCCTGCCGCCGCCGGCAGGACTCTTTCGTTCCCGGCCATGGCACCTCGGACCACTCGCCCACCGCCGCCGGACCAACGGGTTCTATCCTCCACGATGCCCACCCGCCTCGCTGTCGGATGCATGACCGGCACCAGCCTTGACGGGCTCGACGTCTCGCTGGTGGAGATCGCAGGCGAAGGCCTCGCAATGACGGCCAAGCCGATCCGGACACTCTCAAGGCCGCTGGGCGCGCTCGCCGCACCGCTCCGGGCGCTCGCGGAGCAAGTGCCCGCGACCGCCGGCGACATCGCACGCGTCATGCACGACTTCGCCGAGCTTCACGCCTTCGCGATCCTCGAGCTTCTCGCCGGGGACAAGCCGAGCTTGGTGTGTGTCCACGGCCAGACGGTCTTTCACAAGCCGCCGCTCTCCTGGCAACTGCTCCAGCCCGCGCCGATCGCCCGGGCCGTCGGATGTCCCGTCGTCTACGACCTTCGAGCCGCCGACCTCGCTGCGGGCGGGCAGGGAGCCCCGATCACGCCCCTTGCCGACTGGATCCTCTACCGCCACCTGGTCGGCGACGCCGACCGCCTCGACATCGTGAATCTCGGCGGGTTCTGCAACGTCACCACGCTTCCCGCGGGGACCGACCTCTCAGGCATTCGCGGCGGGGATGTCTGTGCGTGCAACCAGCTTCTCGACGCCGCCGCTCGGTCGCTCCTCCGCACGCCCTTCGACGAGGACGGTGCCCAAGCCGCGTCGGGAACGGTCCATGACGAAGCTTTGGAGGACCTCCTGGGCATCATGCAAGCCCAGCGCAAGCCCGGCCGTTCGCTCGGCACCGGCGATGAGCTCACCGACTGGCTTTCACGATTCCGGCACCAAGTCCCCCCTCCGGACCTCCTCCACACCGCCTGCATCGCCATCGCGGAGACGATCGGCCAGCACCTCGCCCAGCTCCCGGGCGTTCCCGGCGCGATCTTCA
Source organism: Phycisphaerales bacterium (assembly GCA_044347925.1). Classification (GTDB taxonomy): domain Bacteria; phylum Planctomycetota; class Phycisphaerae; order Phycisphaerales; family UBA1924; genus UBA2396. Next base: position 17,177 of record JBIKTT010000002.1, on the reverse strand, counting down.
TCGCCGGTGGCGGAGCCCGCAACAAAGCCCTCGCGGCCGCTCTCGCGTCCGCCGCGCCCGGGCCTGTCCGCCCCCTGCCCGGCGGCGACTCCCGCGAAGCCGACTGCTTCGCCGTGCTCGGCGCTCTCTGCCAGGACCGCGTCCCGATCACGCTTCCGCACATCACCGGCTGCCCGTCCCCCGCGCCCATCTCCGGCGCGTGGCTCATCCCCTAAAGTCGCACGTGGCACTCCCCCCCGATCGCGCGCACATCCTCACAGAACAGCGCAACCCGCGCACCATGAACCTGCACGCACTCAGCGTCGCCGACTGCGTGAACACCATCCAACGCGAAGACGCCGGAGCCCTCGAAGCCGCCCGCGCCGCCGCGCCCGCCGTCACAGCCTTCATCCAAGCTGCGGAGCCGGGCTTCCTCGCCGGCGGACGACTCGTCTACCTCGGCGCGGGCACCAGCGGCCGTCTCGGCGTGCTCGACGCTTCCGAAGCTCCGCCGACCTTCTGCCTCGAAGAGGGCCGGATCATCGGCATCATCGCCGGCGGCGACTCCGCCCTGCGAAAGTCAAGCGAGGGCCGCGAAGACGAAGCCGACGGCGCCCACGCCGCGCTCGCCGCTCTGAACCTCACCGGCCGCGACGCCGTTCTCGCCATCGCCGCCGGCGGCACCACGCCGTACGCGACAGGCGCCCTCGCCTTCGCCAAGTCCGTCGCGCCCGTCGTCACCGGCTTGCTCTCCTGCTCGCCGGTTGAGGCTCCGCCCGGCTGCGACCATCTGATCGTCGCGCCCACCGGCCCCGAGGTGCTGACCGGCTCCACGCGCATGAAAGCCGGCACCGCGACCAAGCTCATCCTCAACACCATCTCAACCACGCTCATGGTCCGCTCAGGCCGCGTCTATGAAAACCTGATGGTCGACCTGCGAGCCAGCAACGCCAAACTCCGCGACCGCGCCGCCCGCGTCATCTCGACACTCACCGGCCTCTCGCGCGACCGCAGCTTCACCCTGCTCGAACAAGCCGGCGGCGCTGCGAAGACCGCGATCGTGATGCACCGCCGGACTCTCGACAGACCCGCCGCCGAAGCCCTGCTCGCGGCCCACGGCGGGCGGCTCGGCGACGTCCTGTAACGCCGAACGGCGTCCCCTTCGCGCAGATTTCGAACATACAAGCCTGACGACCCCCCCGGGGAAATCACCGATTCTGGCCGCTCGGTCGGTTTCCGCTTTCCCACACTCAACTCGCACAACCTCGGTTCCGATACCCGCTGTGGACGAATCTGTCCGGGGATTGGGTGTGGGGCGCCGGAAATCCGGGACGGGAGCACGCGCATGTCTGGGATGGACCAACTCAGGGTACGCCAAGCACAGCGGCACGATGTCGCCCTGCGCGGACGGTTCGCCATCGCCGAAGCCCACGCTTCGACGATCCGCCTCGCGCGAACCTCAGGCCTTCGTGATGGCGTCATCGAAGCCGATGTCGTCGACCTTTCCGGTGGTGGGCTCGGCCTGCTCTCTCACGTCTTTGTGCCCAAGCGCGCCATCCTCACCTGCAAGCTCTTCCTCCCCCAAAGCGAGTCCCTCGCGTTCGAATGCGAGGGCACCGTGACACGCGTCGTCATGACCGACCGACGCCCCATGTACCTGATCGGCGTGACTTTCCGCGAGATGTCCGCTGCCGCTCGCGATCAGCTCACCAAGCTCCTCGCCGATCTCGGAGAGGTCGCTTAGGCCACACCACAACGGATACCCAAGCATGATGGACTCAACTCAATATGTGGTGCGGGCCCTGCTCCAGGAGAAAGCTCTGACCGAGCAGGACGTCAGCCGCGCCCGTGAGCACGCCGGCTCTCAGGGGTGGGACATCTCCGACTCACTCGTCGAGCTCGGCATCGTCGGAACGCGACGGATGGCGATCGAGCGGGCCAAGGTCTGCGAGTGCCCGTTCATCGACCTCTCCCACTACGAGATCGACTTTGACAACACCGCCCTCGCTCCCCGCACCGTTCTCGAACGACTGACCGCGTTCCCGCTCTTCGTCATCGACGGCGTCGCGACCGTCGGCATGCTCGACAGCCTCAACCTCTCCGCCATCGACCAGCTCCGACAGCTTCTGAGGATGGACATCGAGCCGGTCATCTGCGACGCGGAACAGCTCCGCGGCCTCATCGCCCGCGCCTACGGCCTGGCCGGCACGCAGTCCACCGCCGCCATGCAGGCAGACCACGAGGAAGACCTCGCCACCGGCGACGAGCCCATCGTCCTCGCGGTCAACCAGATCCTCATGGGCGCCATCGACTCCGCCGCAAGCGACATCCACATCAACCCCGATGAGCACGAGATCCGCCTCCGCTACCGCGTCGACGGCGTGCTCCTCCCACAGCAGGGCCCCGCCAAACAGGCCCACACCGCGATCGTCCAGCGACTCAAGGTCTTGGCTCGACTCGATCTCACGCAGACCCGCAAGCCGCAGGACGGCAAGTTCCGATTCACCCACCGCGATCAGGCCGTCGACATCCGCCTCTCCGTCATCCCCACCATCCATGGCGAAAACGTCGTGATGCGCCTCCTCCGCTCCGCCAACCGGATCGGAAGCCTGCGCGAACTCGAAATGCCGCCCGAGATGACCGCGTGGTACGAGGAAGCCATCGCCAAACCCCACGGCATGATCCTCGTGACGGGGCCCACAGGGTCCGGCAAGACCACCTCGCTCTACACCGCACTCGCCCACATCAACTCCCCCGACCTCAACATCATGACCATCGAGGACCCGGTGGAGATCCGCCTTCCCCTCGTGCGGCAGGTGCAGGTCAACACCGAAATCGGCCTCACGTTTGCTTCGGCGCTCCGCTCCATCCTGCGGCAGGACCCCGACGTGGTCCTCGTCGGCGAGATCCGCGACGACGAGACCGCCCGCATCGCGGTCCAGGCCGCTCTCACCGGGCACCTTGTCTTCAGCACCCTTCACACCAACGACTCGGTCAGCTCCATCACCCGCCTCAAGGACTTCGGCGTTCAGAACTTCGCGATCAACAGCGCCCTGCTCTGCGTGATCGCCCAGCGACTCGTCCGCCGCGTCTGCGAGCACTGCGCCCGCCCGGATCAGCCCGACATCTCACTCCTCCGCCGCGTCGGCATCGACCCCTCCGCCCTCGGAAGCCTTAAACGCGGCGCGGGCTGCGCGAGCTGCCGCTCCACCGGATACCGCGGCCGACTCGGCGTCTACGAGATGTTCCGCGTTCTGCCGAGTATCCGCACGCTCATCGAGGAGAACGCGTCCACCTCCGCACTTCTCGCCCAGGCCCGGCTCGAGGGCATGCGCACCATGGTCGAGGACGGCGTGCTCAAAGCCGTCCGCGGACAGACCACCATCGAGGAGGTCGCCGGGCTCGTCGCATCGCACGACGCCGCCTGGGAAGCAAGGAGAGCGGCATGAGCGACACCCGCTACGAGTACGCTGCGGTAAGCGAAGCCGGCGCCTCCTCGACGGGAATCGTCGAAGCCGCCAGCGAACAGGACGCGTACCGCAAGGTTGTCGCACGCGGTCTCACCCCCTTCCGCATCCGCGAGAAGCGCGTGCAAGCCGCGCTCTTCTCGGTTGGCCGGGTCGGCTCCAGCGATATCGCCGGCTTCACGCGAGAGCTTGGCGTCCTCCTCGAAGCCAAGATCCCCCTCGCCCGCGGCCTGGCCAGCATGGCCGAACACAACGAAAAGCCCGCGATGGCGGCCATCGCCCGCCAGATCGCCGTCGCCGTCGAAGCCGGCATCCCCCTCACCGAAGCCATGGGCCAACACCGCGCGGAGTTCGGCGAGGTCTACCTCGAGACCATCCGCGCCGCCGAACGCTCGGGCAATCTCGCCGGCGTCGTGGCCCATCTCGCCGACCTGCTGGAAAGACAGGCCGAAACGCGACAGATGCTCAAGCGTGCGCTGACGTACCCGGTCATCGTCGTCGGCGTCATCACGGTCGCCGTCGCGATCATCTTCGCATTCGTCGTCCCTCGCTTCGCCGCGACGTTCGCCGCCCAGGGCATCCAGCTTCCCCTCATCACCAAGATCGTCCAGGCCGTCGCCGCTTCGGTCACCGGCTACTGGTACCTCTATCTCGCCGGGACCCTGGCCACGGCTTTCGGTCTCGCGGTCGCGTGGCGCTCCGAGTCCGGGCGCCTCAGGCTCGAGTCCATCCTGATGCGAGTCCCGTACATCGGCGCGATCCTCCTCGCCGAATCAGTCTCGAGGTTCGCGAGCATCATGGCCATCGGCCTCAACTCCGGCCTGGGCGTCATCGAGTGCATCGAGGTCAGCGGGCGCGCCGCCGGTTCCCGAGCCTTCCAAGCCCAGACCCGCGTCATGGCCGACCGTCTCCGCGGCGGCGCCAGTCTCGGCGACGTCATGACCGGGAGCCCTTACGTCCCAAGCTTCGCCCGCCGCATGATCGCCGCCGGAAAGGACGCACGCGAGCTCGGCAAGTCCTGCGAAATCGTCGGACGACACTACGAGCGCAACGCCGTCTACCTCATGAAGAACATCAACACGGTCATCGAGCCGCTCCTCACCGTCGTCCTCGCCGCCATCGTCCTCGTCGTCGCCCTCGCCGTCTTCCTCCCGATGTGGACCATGATCAAGGTCAGATAGCGCCCGCCACGCCCCGGAGATCCGAATGCACCTCGCACAACGAGCTTTCACCTTCATCGAGATCGCGATGGTCATCATCGTGATCGGCATCCTCGCGGCGATCGTCGTACCCACCTTCGGAACCGTGACCGACGAAGCGAGAACCTCCGCGACGCAGGCGACCCTCGCGAGCGTGCGAACCTCCATCGCCGGCTTCCGGTCCGCCCGCCTTCTCGCCGGTGGCTCGCCCTATCCGACACTGGCCCAGCTCACGACCTCAGGGACCGTGCTCGAACAGGACATCCCGGCCAACCCCTTCACCGGCATCTCCGGTGTCCAGCTCGTCAGCCTCAACGCCGCGCGAACCCGCATGGTGACCAACCCCGGCCAGTATGGCTGGAACTACTACGTCGACAACGCGGCCACGCCCCCGATCTGCATCTTCTACTCCAACTCCGACAAGAACACCACCGTCCCGGGCAACTCGGGCGGCACGCGAAAGGCAAGCGAGCTGTGAACCTTCGAGCACGTGCGAAATCACGCGCCTTCACGCTCGTCGAGATGATCCTCGTGGTCATCCTCATCGGCGTCCTCGCCGTCTCCGCGGTTCCGGCTCTTGGCACCATGGCAGCTTCGCGCGAAGCCGCCGCCGCCCGGGAGATACGCCGGCTTCTCCAGGTCGTCCGCCTGACAGCCATGTCCTCCGGCAGGCCGACGGGGCTTTCCATTTCGACCACCTCTGAGCTCTCCTTCGTCCAGATCGAACGCACCGGCGCACGGGCCACGCCCGTGGTCGGCCCGCTGGGTGAAGCACGCCCGCCAGTCTCGATCCGCTCGCAGTTCAGCGGGACCACCATCTCGCTCGCCCGCACAGGCCTGAACGAGACCGGAGCGGTCACCTTCTGGTTCGGCACCGACGGCGTGCCCCATTCCCGCGCGGCCAACGGCACCCCTCGGAGAGCCTGGACAACCAACGGAACCATCCGCCTCTCGCGCGGCACGACCGTCACGGTGCTCAGAGTCTCAGGAGCGATCGAATGAAGCTCCCACTCAAAGTTCGCCGGGGCGCGACGCTGATCGAAGCGGTCATCGTCGTGCTGGTGCTCGCCATCGCGGTGCCGCCCATGGTCGTGGGCGTCTCGGACTCCGTCAACCGCCGCTCGGATGCGATCCAGTTGATCCGCGCATCCACCCTGGCTTCGACCGTCATGAATCAGATCAAGTCCGACTCCATCACCACCGATATCGGAACGGACATCGCGACCTACCTCAACCGCCCCGCGACGGGCCTTCGCGCACGCCTCGACCGGGTTACCTCGATCATGACGAGCGCCGGCCTCTCATACGACGTGGCCGTCAGCGAGCGTCTCAACCTCTCGCTGGTTCCCTCCGGGAACCCGACCCGCGACCTGTTCCGGACCGTGACCGTCACGGTGCGATTCACCGACTCCAAGGGCAGCTTGCAACAGATCCCCTTCGACACCGTGGTCTCCATCCCCTGACCGACGCACCTCCGAAGATGCGACCCTCACCCCGTCATGCTCGCTCCCATCGCACCCCGCGCGGGTTCACGCTCGTCGAGTGCATCTGCGCCATCACGGTGATCGGGGTCGTTTCCGCGGTCGTTCTTCCCGTCATCAACAGCGCCACCACAAGCTACATCAACGCGTCGAGGTCGAGAGACGCGAGCGAGAACGTGGCGTACGCCCTCGACCGGTGTGTCAATCTGCTCCAGGATGCTCCGCTGCGTGCGAACAACGGTTCGATCTCGATCCGCTCCGCGAACTCGACGTCGATCCGATTCACCGACAACCGCGGCCTTTCGTTGGCGGGCAGGGTGCTCTCGATCCGGGACTCCAGCGGAGTGACGGCCGCACTGCTCAGGGACGTCCAGACGTTCTCCATCGGTTATTTCGCCGCCGACGGCGTGACCAGCACGGCCTCCGCGCCGCAGAACTCATGGATCTGCACGGTGCAGATCCGACACGCCGATTTCGAGCTTCGAACCTCCGTCTACCTCCGCACAAGGAGCGCACAATGACCCCCCGCCGCCAAAGGGGCGCGGCGATGGCCATGATGATGGTCGTGCTGCTCAGCCTCACCATGCTGGTCATCACCAACGTCGCCGGCTCCGCGGACGAAGCCGAAAGCGGGCTTCGACGCGTGCTCATGACCCGCACCCGCTACGCCGCCGAGGGTGCCACCACGATGCTCCGCAAGCACTTCGCCAAGGGAATCAATCGCCCCGCGGCCGGCACCAGATGGCGCATCGGATCCACAGATGTCCGGCTCGTCACCGTGCCCCGCCCGACCGCAAGCGGCCAGGTCGTTCTCGAAGCCAACTCGAATCTCTCGAGGTACACGCGTTCCTTCACCGGGAGGCACGTCCCGGCGCCACCCTGATCGCACGCGGGCACGCAACCGATGAACATCGCGGCGGATAACTGCCGAGCGGACCTGAGACAGCCGAAAGTGCAAGCCGCAGTGAGCCGATGACCGGAGCTGGAAAGCGAATCCGGGGATTCGCGACAGGAGACCACATTGGGTCCTCATTCAAGACTTGAAATCTCCCCCTCGGGCATCGTCGCGATCCATCGCGGCTCTCGGACCTTCACCCCCGTCGATCCCGCCGCCTGGGAAGACACCCAGAAGGCCGACTTCGCGCCGCTCGTCGCTGCCGTCGCCCAGGCCGTCGCTCAAGCGGGCCTCAAAGGCAAGCACGTTCAGGTTGTGTACGAGAACCGCGAGTCCGCCGTCGAGATGCTCACCCTGCCGCTCGCGTCCAGCGAAGCCCAAGCCGCCGCGGGTCTCCGGGTCCGTGAGGCCCTCGGCGGCTCGACGGTCCCCTCGCAGGTTACCGCCGCGCGCGTCCCAACCGGCAAGTCCAGCGCCAGCACCACCCTCCTGCTCGCGGGCGAGCGCACACGCATGGTCGAAGCCATCGCGGGCCTCGTGAAAGCCGCCGGCGCCATTCCCAACTCCCTCGTGCCCGCCAAAGCCGTCGCCATGCGCTCGGCCATCGCCTCGATCCTCGGTGCGTCCGTCGCGCGGACCAACGTCGTGCTCTGGCTCGACCGCCACTGCTCTTCTCTTGCCGGCGGCACGGGCGGGCTGTGCTCGTTCGCGCGGCTTCTCGGCGGCGGGTACGACCTGATCGTCGACGCATTCCGCCGCGCGGCCCGCGACACCGGCGGCCTCGACTTTGAATCCGCCTCCGAAATGCTCCTCCGCTACGGCATGCCCAGGCGTGGCCAGACCATGGGCGAAGCCGTCAAACTTGACAGCGACCGGGTGCTCCCGCTTCTCCAGCCCGCCCTGCAGCGATTCGCCGTCGAGATCAAGCAAACCATGCGATTCGGCCTCCCCGAGGGTGAGTCCTCCCGCGCCGAGCTCATCCTCGCCGGACCGGGCGCGGCCATCCCGGGCCTGGCGGACACCCTCTCGACGCTTATCGAGACCTCCGTCCGCGTGCAGAACGCCGAAGCGGACCACGCCAGGGAACGCATCCAAGCCGTCATGCCCCTGGGCATGACCCCCGCCGCGACCGACGCCCGACGCGCCCGGCACCGACTGATGGCCGCTGCCGCCGCGGGTGCCATCTTTGCGGGCGCCGCGATCGCGACCGACCTCTCTTGGTCCAGATCCGAAGTCGAACGGCTTCGAACCATCGTCGCCGAGAACGAACGACAGCTGGAAGTCGTCCGCACCAAGGTCGCTGCACGCGACAAGCTCGATTCGCTCAGCGAAACCCTCGGCAAGCTCGACACCCTCGCCGAAGCGACCGTCGGCAGCGCTCCGTCCTGGGCCGCCGGCATCGCGCTTGCCTCCAAGCTCGGCGTCCCCGGCCTCGAAGTCCACGAACTCACCGGCCTCTCCGCCAGCGACGGGCCCACCCTCATCATCAAGGGCATCCTGCCCGCGCCCGAGGGCCAGCCAAACCCCGTCTCCGCGCTCCTCGAAAAGCTCAACGCCTCGCCGCTGGCTTCCCAGGTCCGAATCGGCTCCAGCCGGCTCGTCGAGTCCCACGGCAGCCGCGCGGTTCACTTCTCCGTCACCGTCTTCCTCGCGCCGCTGAACCCCGGCGACATCGTCCGCGTCAGCGAAGCCCGCAACGGAGTTCAACCGTGAGCACCATCCTCAAGCAGACCCTCTGCGTCGCCGCCGGCCTCGGTGCCGTCTCCGTCGCCGCTTGGTTCCTCGCCGTTCGCTCCGTGTCCGACGAACTCGCCGGTCTCAAAGCCAAAGCCTCGCTTCAGCAGGTCGCCCTCGCCGGCGCACCCTCCCTCGCCGACAACCACCAACAACTCATCGGCGATCTCGAAGCTCGCATCGCACGCGCCCGGGCCATCATCGCCGATACTCCCGGCCCCGACCTCATCTACGACGCCCTTCAGGAAGCCGGAAAGGCCGCAGACGTCCGCGTCGAACGCCTCGAGCCTTCCTCCACCTCCCGCAGACCCATCGACCTCACCAAGAAAGCCGGCTTCCAGGCCGAACCCACGCAGCTCGACATCGAAGTCTCCGGCGAGTTCGAAGCGGTCGTCTCCTTCCTGACCCGCGTCGAGCGCGACTTTGGACTCTCCAAGATCAGCACCGTCCGCGTCCAGCCCCTCGCGGGCCAGACCGAGGACGGCACCCAGGTCGTCGCCCAGATCGCAACCGCCCACTTCACCGCTTCCGCCACCGACAAACCCAAACGCTCCGACACGGAGTCGCAACCCGAGCCCGAGTCCGAACCCATGGAGGCCCCGTGAGCACGCCCGCTTTCTCCAAATGGCTGACGCTCGCCTGCATCGCCATCCCCACCGGCGCGGTCGTGGTCGCCCGCTCCGTCCTCCCCGCCGCCGGACCCCGCGGCGCCTCCGCCGCCACACCCAAACCCGCCAAGCAAACCCGCGAAAGCCGCGAGGACACCCCGTCGCCGCTGGTTCGCCTTGACACCACCAAGGTGCTCGAAGAGATCGATAAGCTCCGCGAAACCCCCGTGGGTGACAGCCCCTTCGTCAGCCGGGTCCCCCGCGCTCTCACCAAGATCGTGATGACGACCCCCGAGACGGTCCGCAAGCCTCTGCCCGAGTTCTCGCTCTCCTCCATCGCCGGCGGAACGCGCCAGTCCTTCGCGATCATCGACGGCAAGGTTCGTCGTGTCGGCGACGACCTCGGCGACGGGTGGATCGTCTCCGGCATCGACGCCGCCAACGGCGAAGTCACGGTGCTCGGCCCCGACGACGTCTCGATCTCGCTGGACCTGCGTCCGAACCGCTGACCCCTACGATTCGGCATGCCCCCGGGCTCTGACTCGTCCAAGCCGAAGGTCCTCGTCGCCATGTCCGGCGGCGTGGATTCCTCCGTCGCCGCCGCCCTCCTCAAACAGCAGGGATACGACGTCGTCGGATGCTTCATGCGCCTGGGCTCCCCCGGCGAGACCCTCGATGAGCTCAAGCCGCTCGACCAAGCCGCGTGCGAGATCGACCGCACTGACCGGGCCCCCAAGCCCGTCAAGATCGGCCACCAGGGCTGCTGCTCCATCAACGACGCCGCCGACGCTCGCCTCGTCGCCGCCGAACTCGACATCCCCTTCTACGTCTGCAACTTCAAGAAGGACTTCGGCCGCATCATCACCTACTTCGCCGACGAGTACGCTGAAGGCCGCACGCCCAACCCCTGCGTCCGCTGCAACGACTGGCTCAAGTTCGGCAAGCTCCACGAGTACGCCCTCCAGATCGGCGCCGACTTTGTCGCAAGCGGCCACTACGCCCGCATCCACCCGGGCCCGGATCGCCTACACGCCCTCCACCGCGGCCTCGATCACTCCAAGGACCAGTCCTACGTCCTCTTCGGCGCGCCGCGCGAACGCCTCTCGCACATGATGTTCCCCATCGGCGATCTCCCCAAGACCGAGGTCCGCGCCTTGGCCGCCAAGTTCGGCCTTCCCGTCTTTGACAAGCCCGACAGCCAGGAGATCTGCTTCGTCCCCGACCAGGACTACGCATCCCTCGTCGAACGCCTCCGCTCCGACACCGCCAAGCCCGGCGCGATCGTCGACACCGCGGGCAAGAAGGTCGGCGAGCATCAGGGACAGCACCGCTTCACCCTCGGCCAGCGCCGCGGCGTCAACGTCGCTCTCGGCTATCCCGTCTACGTCGTCGGCAAGGACTCGCGGACCAACGTCGTCATCGTCGGTTCCAAAGCCGACCTCGAAGTCGTCTCCTGCACCGCCGCCGAAGCCAACTGGCTCGTCGATCCCGCCACCATCGCCGACTTCCCCGACATCACCGCCAAGTACCGGTACAACACGCCCGCCGTGCCGGCCACCGTGGCGCCGCTCTCAGACTCAAGCCAGCCTTCACCCAGCGGCCGCATGGGCCGATTCGAAGTCCGCTTTGCTTCGCCCCAGCAAGCAGTCGCCCCCGGCCAGGCGATCGTGCTCTATTCCGGCGACCGTGTTCTCGGCGGAGGCTGGATCGAGTCCATCACCAAGTCGACCGCGACCGCCGGCTAGCAAAAGCCCAGACTTCTACTTGTCGCTCTCCGCTTGCGGATTGGCCTCGGCCGCGGACCGGTGAGCGAACGCGACCACGCCGCCGTCGGCCGTTTCCGAAAGCTGCACGCTCCGCATCTCGATCCTCCCGCCGTAGATCTCCGTGAGGTCCGTCGTCAACTCGGCCAGATCCGGCGCGGGCTCGAGAATCAGCGTGCCCTCATCCTCCACCATCCCGATCCGGTACTTCACCAGAAGCGAGCTTCGGCCTGCGGCGTCCGGACGTGTGATCACAAAGTCCGCATCCTCTTCCGGCGGCTTGAGGCCGTGCCCGGTGGTGACCGGTCCGAGGTAGAACCTCTCCTCCCCGACCTTGAACCACGCCCGGTGCGCCAGCGGCTTGCCGCTCGCCGCCAGGCTGAACGTGAACTCAAACCGGCTGTCGTTCCACTCATCGGACGCCCGAGCGGCAAAATCAAGCTGCTTGGCGAGCTGCGCCGAGGCCTCCGTCGTTTCCGGCAGCAGCGTCACGACGCGCTCCTCCGCGGGAACGACCCGCACCGGGAACCGGAGCGTCGATCGCACCTCTCGCGTCTCCGGCTTCACGCCCGAGTCAAAGAACGTGCTCCGGTCGTACACGCCCGCCGCCGACACCACCGTGACCTCAAGCTCGTACTCCCCCGGAGCAAGGTCGGCCGGAATCGCCACCGCGTCATGCACCACGCCGTCGTCCGTCTCACCCATCTCCGCCACCGGATCTCCATCGCCGATCGCAAGCAACGACTGCGGGTCCTGCGGAATCTCCGAGTTCGGCTCGCGAAGAGCGCGCCCCGCAAGCTTCACGCTTTCCACGCGGTGCCACGACTTCACGCTTACCGAAGCCATGAGGCGTTTGTCCACGAGCGTTCCCACGATCGGGACGTCAGCCCCCGCCCGCACGACCGACCGGCACGCCCAGCGAAGCACCGCGGCCCCCGCGTTGAACTCCTCCACCGCCGCTTTGTCCATCCGGCCGTCCATCCGGGCTTGGAAAGCAACATCGCCCCACTCGCCCACCCACGGCCTGGCAGCATCGCGCTGCGCCGCAACCATCGTCTCAAGCATCTGCTTGTACTCGGCATCGCCGAGCGATCCGCCCCGCTGACGGGACAGAAGCTCCGCCACGGCTTTCGCGGCGTCCGCCCGTTCAAGGTTCCGTGCTTCCCAAAGCAGCAGCGACACCGGCTTGTACTTCGCAAGGTCCGACCGAGTCACGGTCGCGAAAAGCACCACCGCAAGCGGGATCAGCGGCAGCACCACCAGCGGCAACCCCAGCGCCACCAGCGGATAGATCCGCTTGCGCTGCCCCACCCGCACGAACTTCTCAAGCTTGATCCCCGACCCGCACTCGGGGCACGTCGTCCCCGTCTCGATCACACCCGTCAGATCAAACCCGCACTGCTTGCAGCACGGCCGGCTATTGACCCGCCGCCCACGCCATCCCAAAGCCACAAGCACGACCCCGACCAGGATCGCCGCGACAAGCCAAAGAAAGATCTGCGTCGTCATGCACTTCTCCAGCCCACAGCCCGACTCCGACTCCCACCTCCGGTGCCACTCTCTCCTCCCCGCAGCCCTGCGTCCGAGAGCCACCCCGAACAGCTCCCATCAACCCGGTTCGCGCCTCCCCTTTACCACGTTTCCGCCCTCCAAGATGCGACAACGAACATCAATACCGGAGCTCTAGCGTTCGCGGCGGCCCTTTCGTGGCATCGCCCTTTGGATATTGTCGCTCTGGCGGTAAACTGGGGCTTCCAGAGAGCGGCACTCCAGCGCCGCGCAACCAAGCCTCGTCGATTGGAGCCGTTTCATGCCGATTCGTTCCATCCTTCCGCTGCTCGCACTGGCCGCCTGCGTTTCCCCCGCCATCGCCGAGCCCGTCTCCACCGCTTTCACGTACCAGGGCGAGCTTCGCGACGCCTCCGGACCTGTCACCGGTGTCCGCGATCTCCGTTTCCGCCTTTACGACGCCGCCAGCGGCGGAGTTCAGGTCGGTCCGACGCTCCTCGCGGGCAGTCTGCCGGTCGTGAACGGCCGATTTGCGGTGCAGCTTGATTTCAGCGCATCCGCGTTCGCCGGCCAAGCCCGCTGGCTTGAGATCGACGTGAGTCCGTCGGTCGGTCCTCCCTTCACGACGCTCTCTCCTCGGCAAGCCGTGACCGCGACCCCCTACGCGCTGTACGCCCTGAACCCCGGACCGCAAGGCCCCGCAGGCCCTGAAGGGCCCCAAGGTCCCGAAGGTCCGGTCGGTGCCCAGGGTCCGGAAGGCCCTCCCGGACCGCAGGGCGTGCCGGGCGCTCAGGGTCTGACCGGCGCTCAAGGTGAGCCGGGTCCCGCCGGTCCCGCCGGGCCGCAGGGGCCTCAGGGTGCACAGGGACCGCAAGGTCCCGCCGGGCCCACCGGCATCACCGTGTCGATGGATGCACAATTTAGCCAGGACGACCGCGTCGGCTGGACGCGGATCGAAGCGCTCGGCGACGACGCGTGCTTCGGCAGCATCCCCCTCGGGTTCACCTTCACCGGCTGGGGCCGCCCCATCACCTCCATCAGCGTCTCCAGCAACGGCGTGCTCTTCTTCGGCAACAACTGCGACATCGGCTGGATCAACACCGGACTGCCCACGGGAATCTCAACCGACCCGCTGATGGCCTTCTTCTGGGATGACCTGCAGGACTTCAGCACCGGTGAGTTCATCGAGTACGCCACCCTCGGCACCGCGCCCGGCCGCGTCTTCAACATGTACTACAGGACGCGACTGCGCAACACCTGCGGCACCGTCCCCATCAACGTCATGATCTCGATCCACGAGGGCTCGAACCTCGTCAAAGCCCGCTACACCGCCATCAACGGCTGCGCCGAACTCCGCGGCGCCAACGCCACCTTCGGCATGCAGGGCCCCGGCGGCGCCAACGCCCAAGCCGTCCTCCTCGGCTTCAACTCCCCGCTCCTCGACGACAACTCCACAAGCCAGTCCATCACCTTCCAGCCACCACGGCAGTAACCACGCACGCCGCTCAACCCGCATTCGCCCGTCGGACCTGACGAACCGGGCCATCGGCTCTACCCTGAGCCCATGACCGACCTCGCCCCGATCCGCCGCGCCCTCATCTCCGTCTCCGACAAAGCCAAGCTCATCGACCTCGCCAAAGCTCTCGCAGAGCACGGTGTCGAGATCATCTCGACCGGCGGAACCGCTTCCGCCATCGCCAAAGCCGGCATCCCCGTCACCTCCATCGACGCCGTCACCGGCTTCCCCGAAATCATGGATGGCCGCGTCAAGACCCTCCACCCCAAGGTCCACGGCGGCCTCCTCGCCGTCCGCGACAACCCCGAACACCTCGCCGCGATGACCAAGCACGAGATCGCCCCCATCGACCTCGTCTGCGTCAACCTCTACCCCTTTGAAGCCACCATCGCCAAGCCAAGCGTCAGCCGTGAAGAAGCCATCGAGAACATCGACATCGGCGGCCCCAGCATGATCCGCTCCGCCGCCAAAAACCACCACTTCGTCACCGTCATCACCGACCCCGCCCAGTACGACGAGGTCATCGCCCAGCTCCGCGAACACAAAGGCTCGACCACCCTCGCCCTCCGCAAGAAGCTCGCCGCCGCCGCCTACGCCCGCACCAGCGCCTACGACGGCGCCATCACCGCCTACCTCTCCGCCGCCGAAGCCCCCGCAGGCTCCGTCCCGCCCGTCGCCACCCACTCGCTCCAACTCGTGGAAGCCCTCCGCTACGGCGAAAACCCGCACCAACAAGCCGGCCTCTACCGCAGCCGGACCGCGACCGGCGACAGGCTCGGCTCCCTCGCTACCGCCCGCAAGCTCCACGGCAAAGAACTCTCGTACAACAACATCAACGACGCCGCTTCCGCGCTCGAACTCGTCCGCCAGCTCGCCCAGATCGACCCAACTCGTGTCGGAGCCTGCGTCGTCAAGCACATGAACCCCTGCGGCGCCGCCCTGGCCGCTTCCCCCCTCGAAGCCGTCCGCGAAGCCATCGCCGGGGACCCCATCGCGGCGTTCGGCGGCATCCTCGCCACCAACAAGCCCCTCGACCTCCCCGCAGCCCAGCGCCTCTGCGAGAAGGACATCTTTATGGAGGTCATCATCGCGCCGGCGTTCGAACCCGCCGCCGTCGAAGCCCTCCGCGCCCGCTGGATGAACCTCCGACTCCTCGAAACCGGCCCCCTCGCCCCGCTTGCCGCAAGCGAAATGGAATGGCGATCCCTCCCCGGCCCCGGCGGCGGCTGGCTCGCCCAGGAACGCGACACCAAGCTCGTCCCGACCTCCGCCTACGACCACAAAGCCGGCCCGGCACCGACCCCGCAAGCCCTCGCCGCCGCTTCATTCCTCGAAGCCGTCTGCCGCTCGCTCCTCTCCAACGCCGTCTGCCTCGGCGGCGCTTCCGAATCCGGCGGCGTCCGCCTCTTCGGCGCGGGCGCCGGCCAGATGGACCGCCTCACCAGTTGCCGCTTGGCCTGCGAGAAAGCTGGCCCGCTCGCTTCGGGCTCCGTCGCGTACTCCGACGCCTTCTTCCCCTTCCCCGACGGCCCCAAGATCCTCATCGACTCCGGCGTCAAGACGATCCTTCACCCGGGCGGCAGCAAGCGCGACCAAGAGACCTTCGACCTCTGCAACCAGCGCGGCGTGACGTGCCTGCTGACCGGCGTCAGACATTTCCGGCACTAAAGAGACGACCGCGCGAGCGGTCGCTCGTTCCCCTTCACCGCCACATCTCAAGGTACACCCGCGCCGCTTCCGCGAACGCCTTCGCGTCCTCATCCTCCGCCGCTTTGCGGAACCCCGGCAGCACCCACGTCGCGTACCCGGAGTTCTCATCCGTCGCAACGTACCAGTTCCTGAACCAGCGGCGCCCGGGCACGCCCGCTTCGCTCATGAACCGCCGCGTCTCGCGCACCCGCTCCTCGTTCGTCATCGCCGTGTCCACCGCAGTCGTCCTCACGACCTGCAGCAGCTCCTCGATCGCCGCCGCTTGCCCCTCCGCCGGCCACACCTTCGACCCGCGGAACCCCTCGACGTGCTTCGCGAATTCCGCCCGCACCCGCGCGAGGTCGTACGGGATCACCGCCGCATCCGCAAGCCGCGCCGCCGCCACCGTCGTCATGCGGCTCACCATCAGCGCCGGCTCATAGTCATCCCCCACGGTCTTCCAGTACCACGGCAGCGTGTCGTACGCCGAGTGGTAGCTGTTCCCCTTGCTTCCCCCCGCCGACATCGAAGCCGACGGCACCCCCGCGTGCATCAGAAACGCGACATGGTCCGACCCGCCGCCCAGATCACCAAGCGACGGCTCACCACCCGACCGCGCTGCCCAATCGTCATACACCGTCTTCGCCGCGTCCCGCGCCTGCGGCACCACCTTCGCCACCTCCGCGATCACCGTCTTGAGCTCCGGCGAAGCCGCCGACCCAAAGTTCGGCCCCATGCTCGCCATGTCCAGATTGAAATACGCCACCCCGTTCTTCGCGAGGCGTTCACGGTGCTTCTCGACCCACTCACTCGATCCGATGATCCCGTGCTCCTCCGCTCCCCACGCCGCGAACGTCACGGAGCGCACCGGCCGCGTCCCGCCTTTGGCCTGCTCCGTGAACGCTTTCGCGGCCGCGAGCATCGCGATCGTCCCGCACGTCGGGTCCGCCGCTCCGCAGTTCCACGCATCGTGGTGACACCCGATGATCACCTCGCGGTCGATCTCCGCTTGCTCCGGGCCGCGCCCGCGAAGCGTCGCGATCACGTTCGCCGTCCGCACCAGCTCACGCTTCTGCTCCACCTTCAGCCGAACCTTCAGCTCCGGCCCGCCCGTGAGCAGATAGTCCGCGCGGATCCCCCCGACCCACGCTTTCAGATCCTCCGGGAGTTTCTCCCCCTTCATCCGCCTGAAAATCTCCGTCGCCGCTCCATACCCGATCGGCTGCGCCGGGATCTTCGGCAAGCTCACATCCTTCGGATCAAGCCGCTTGGCGTCCTTCGTCGCCGGAATCCCCGGCGTCAACGGATCACCCTGATACCCCGTCACAAGCAGCGAC
>JBIKTT010000134.1:0-6225 GCA_044347925.1 Phycisphaerales bacterium | reverse complement strand
CGAAGCGACACCGTGACCAAGCCCACCGCCGCCATGCGCCGCGTCATCGCGGAAGCCGTTGTGGGCGACGACGTGCTCGGCGACGACCCGACCGTCATTCGCCTGCAGGAGACCTTCGCGCGCCTCCTCGGCAAGCCCGCTTCGTGCTTCGTCCCCTCGGGCTCCATGGCCAACCAGACCGCCATCCGCGCCCAGACCGAGCCCGGCGATGAGGTCATCTGCCACGAAGGAAGCCACATCATCCACTACGAGACCGGCGCCCCCGCCGCTCTCTCGGGCGTCATGATCCGCGGCCTCGCAGGCCCCGGCGGCCTCTTCGATGTCGAACAGCTCGAAGAAGCCGTCCGGCCGCACTCCGCCCACTTCGCGCGAAGCAGGCTCCTGGTCATCGAGAACACCCACAACCGTGGCGGCGGCACCATCTGGCCCCTCGAGCAGATCAAACGCGTCACCACCCGAGCTCGCGAGCTCGGCCTGCTCTGCCACCTCGACGGGGCTCGGTTGTGGAACGCCTGCGCCGCGACCGGGATCTCACCGGCGGAGTACGCCTCGCATTTCGACACGATTTCCTGCTGCTTTTCGAAGGGTCTGGGCGCTCCCGCCGGATCCGCCGTCGCCGGAAGCGAAGCCACGATCTTCCGCGTGCACCGCTTCCGCAAGATGTTCGGCGGCGCGATGCGTCAATCCGGCATCCTCGCCGCCGCGGCACAGTTCGCGCTCGACCATCACCGCGACCGGCTGATCGAAGATCACCACAACGCCCGCCGCCTGGCCGAGGGCCTCGCTCGCATCCCCGGGCTCATCGTCGACCTCCACGCCGTGCAGACGAACATGGTCTTCTTCGATCTCGAAGCCTCGACGGGAGTGACCGCTCCGGAGCTCTGCAAGAAGCTCGAGAACACCGGCGTCCGCGTGCTTCCCAACGGCCCGCGACGCATCCGCGCCGTCTGCCACCTCGACGTCAGCACGGACATGATCCAAGCCGCGATCGACCGGGTCGCCGCCGCGATGGGCGCGGTCCCCGCACTCCGCTGATCAACCGCCGCACGCTTGATTCGCAGCTGAATCCGTGACGAGCGCGACGCTCGGCCCGCGAGTCGCGAAGCTCCGCGCGCAAGCTTGGACCTTGGAGCGCTGACCAGGAAACGCACGCAAAGCGGAAAAAGAACATCGCCGCGACAGGGTCGCGGCGATGTTTGAGAATCTTGACGGATCGTCAACCGACTTAGCGGCGGCGACGCATCGCGACCAGACCACCGAGGCCCATGAGGGCGAGCGAGCCGGGGGTCGGGACCGTGATGATGATGCCGGCAACCTTCTTCTCGATGAAGGCGACCGAGCCCTGACCGTTGCTGATGGCGATCAGGTTGTTGTTGAGGACGATCTGGATCTTGTTCGCCGGGGGAATCCAGGACGACAGGAGCGTCGAGGCCTGGAGGTTCCAGTTGGCGAGAGCGTTCGTGCTGGTGTCGAACGACTCGTTGTCCGTCGCGACCCGGAACGTGTTCAGGTCGGTGACGAAGAGACCCATGTTCGCAACCACGCGGCCACCGTTGACGATGCCGTAGTCACCGAACTCCTGAATGTGGATCTGGTCGAACGAGAAGCCCTGGAAGGCTTCGAGCGTGACCTCGAGGCGATCGCTCACCTGAGCGGCGCCGCCGTTGGCCGACTGAGCGCGGAAGTTGGACGGGAAGAACACGAAGCTCTGCCCGCCGTTCGTGAGCAGCGGGCTGCCGAAGAGCCCGTTGTCCGAACCGCCACCCGACCACGTGAAGAACGCGCCGACGCCGTTGGGGTTCGCCCACGGCACAAACGCGTGGGCCGAGCCGGCCGCAGCCAGCAGACCCAAGCCCGCAATCACAAAGTTCATCTTCTGCATATTCATCCTCTCCTTCGATCTCTGGAACAACTCTTTCAGCCCACCAGGCGCGAGCAGGATAGCCCGAACCGAGCAGAACCGCTCTTCCTCACCCCGAGTGTACTCAGATCCTTCGCCACTACAACCCAAAAGTTCCCGATTTTCGAAAACTTTTGTGATGCCACACGTGGCCTTAGAACCTGCTTACCTTCCAGAGTCCAAACATGCTTCTCACGTTCCGCCTCAGGCCCGGCGGCGACGACCCATCGCCAAGGCGCCAAGACCGGCGATCGCGATCGTCCCGGGGGTCGGGATGATCTGGATGCCGACCGCCTGGCCGAAGACCTTCTTCTCAATCCAAGCCACGGACGAACCGTCCGTGATCGCGAACAGGTTGTTGTTCAGGACGATCCGCAGGCTCGTCGCGTTCGCGGCGCCCACGTTCACGCCAGCCGTCGCGCTCCAGTTACCGATGCCCGACGTGATCGGCGAGCCCGGGTTGGAGAGCAGGTTGTCCGTGTAGACGTTGAACGTCGTCAGATCGGTCACGAAGAGCGTGCCGCCGACCGACACCTCGCCCGAACCGATGATCCCGTAATCCCCGTATTCGGTGATCCGGATGTCGGAGAACGAGAAGCCAGCGTGCGCATCAACCTGGACTTCGAGGCGGTCGTAGGCCGTCCCAGCCACGCCGTTGTTCGATTCCGCCCGGAAACCCGAGGGGAAGAACACGAAGGTGTCGCCACCCACGAGCACGGGGCTGCCGAACAGGCCGGTGTCCGAGCCACCACCAGACCAATTGAAGAAAGCCGCCGACCCGTTGGTATTCGACCACGGAACGAAGGCAAACGCCGAGCCGGACAAGGCCATCGCGGCCCCGATCGCACCAATCACGTTTTTCATCTCTTGTCTCCCTCTCTCTGCTCTTTCGAGCAAAACACAACCAGGCTGGCATCGGGCTGGCGGAAACAGCCCAATGCCGCAGTCTCTCCTATGACGCCCGCAGTGTACTCCAAAACCGCGGCCCTGCAACCGAAAGTTGGAGGAATTCGACAGATCTTTCCGATTTTTCCTTAAGTGCCTGACCATATTGGGCTTATGGCGGGGTTGTGATCCGGCCTTTCGGACCGCTTTCCGGCCTCTTTCGACCCGCCTGAGGGTTGGTCTGGCGACCCCCGAGGGGTTAGGATGGGCGGTATGTCGGGTGGCGAGACCATCTCGGTGCACTTCGGGCGTCCGATCGCCCTGTTCCCCTTGGAACGGGTGGCTCTCATGCCCCAGCAGCTCCTCCCCCTTCACATCTTTGAGCCCCGGTACCGGCAGATGGTCGACCTCGCCCTCGACGGCGCGGGGCAGTTCGCCATGGCGGTCTTCCGCGGTTCGCGGTGGAGGCAGGAGTACCACGGCCGGCCCCCGGTAATGCCCGCCGTCTGCGTCGGCCAGATCGCCCGACACGAGAAACTCGAAGACGGCCGGTACAACATCCTCGTGCAGGGCATCTGTCGTGCGAAAATCGCACGGGAAATCCCGCCTCAGGATGACCATCTCTTCCGCGAAGCGATCCTCGAACCCGTCGGGATTTCCCCCGACGACGCGGGCGAGATCGAAGCCCGCCTGACGCCGCTTCGGGCGCACGTGCAAGCGTCGCTTGCCGAGGGGCCCCTTCGCCACCTTCGCGATGCGCAGAGCATCCTGAAGTTCACCAGAAATCCGGCCGTTCCCACGACCGCGCTCATGGAACTCCTGACCGCGGCGGTGATCGAGGACGGGAAGCTCCGGTACAGGCTTCTCGAAGAAGGAAGCCCCGAGGTGCGTGCGGGCATCCTTAATGAGGAGCTCGCCAAACTCGAGCGGCTGATCCAGCGAGCCGAACTGCAGCGTGCCGACCCACCCCCTAAGGGATGCAGCTGGAACTAGTTTGGTGCCCCACCGCTTTTGAGCCCCAGGGCCGCAGGCCCGCACGCCGGTCCACTTGGTTCCGGAGGCCCCTCCACAAAGTCGGGAGTTTTCGGGCTTTGCGGTGAAGCCGCGGAATCTGGAACCCGATGAAAGATCAGGCGTAGTATGTACTAACCAAGAAAGCCCTCGTGCGGGGCTTTCGCGGGATGAGGAGTCGGACCATGGCACAGTCGCGTGTTCGAGGTCGGGCCGCTCGGGTCGGTGTGGCGGCGTTGATGATGGGGTCGTTGCTCGCGGGGAGCTCGGGCTGCGAGACGGCGGGTCAGGGCGCGGTGTCTGGTGGTGCGCTGGGCGCGCTGGCCGGCATGGGCTTGGGCTCGCTTTCGGGCAACATGGGCAAGGGTGCCGCGGCGGGCGCGATCATCGGCGCGATCACGGGGCTTTTCGTCGGCGATCAGAACGATCGCCGCTCGAACAGCTACTCGCACTCGCATTCGTACACGCACGGCTGCCGCTGAGCGGTGCGGGTGGACGGGCCGGGATGACGGAGTTCCTCGATCAGCCGCCTTCGAAAGCGGCGACGAACGCGTCGTAGTCGAAGAAGTCGACGAACCCATCGCCGTTGAAATCGGCGGTGCGGTCGCTCGGGCATTCTCCGGTTTCAAAGCAGAGCACGTACGCGTCGTAGTCGAAGAAATCGAGGAAGCCGTCGCCGTTGAAGTCGGCCGGATCTCCGCTGCATCCCGCGATGTCGCAGCGAAGGTCGTCGATGCCGGCTTCCACGACCGCGCCGGTCAGGTCCCTCGCGACGAACCTGAGCCGCATGGCGGCGGTGGGCGTCACAAAATCGGCGACGCGGAAGGAACGGAAGGTCCACGCTCCGGTGTTCTCCGTGACCGTTTCGAGGACGGTCCACGTCGCGCCGTCGTTGTTTGAGATGCTGATGGGCATCGAGTTGGTGGCCGGGTTGGCGCCCTGGTTGTTGGAGTACCAGCGCCAGTACGAGACGGTCGCGTCGCCGGGCGTCGCAACCGCCGAGAATCTCGGAGAAGTGAGCGTCGTCGAACCGCCATCGACGTCGTAGGTCCCGATGCCGGCGCCCGCTCGTTCGTCCGTAATCCAGCAGCGAGTTCCCGCGGGCGAGCGGTCCGAGCCGGGCTGTGCCGCGGTCGCTTGGGGAACGCCGTTGGTCCACACGCCCGTCGTCGCGTTGTCGCCAGCGGCACCCACGATCCAGCCCGCCGCGGACTCGGCCGCGTCGATCCAGGAAGGAACAGGCACACCATTGACGGGTGCCGAGTACAAGCGGGCCGGAGCGTCGGCCGGCCAGGTGACCAGGTTATTCGTCGTGGTTCGCGCCTCGACGTAGTACTCGAACGTACGGCCGCACGGCTGGCCCGGAAGCGACGCACGGAACGTGCGGCCCGAGACGAGCGTCAGCGGAGCGGCGGTGAACGAGCCGCTCGGCGAGTTGCGCCAAAGCACCCTTGCCGTCGAAGCGTTCAGCGCCTGAAGCCCATCGTTGATCGAGACGTCGAGGGTGAAGGGAACATCGACCGTGAGCGAATCGGGCTGGCCCGCGGGGAACGCGAACCGGAGCGGCGAGACGATGTACTCGGCGAAGGTCAGCGCGAGCTGGTAGTTCTCCTGCGCGTTGGCGAGGATCTGATTCGCGGGGAGGGCGAAGCCGAACTGCCCCGTGTCGCGGCACTCAAGACCGTAGCCGAAAGCGTCCAGCGTTCCGTACGACCAGTCGCTCGCGGTGCCCGAAGCGATGTAGAGAATCGTCGAGGTCTGGCCGGCTTCGTACGAGCTTCCAAAAGGACCCGCAACGGCGTCCACAAGCAGGGAGTTGAGCTGGTTGAAAGCCGCCGCGTCGGACGGGGGCGTGGTGGTGTATCCCCACGGGGAAAGGATGATCTGCGAGTACGAATGGATGTCCATCGTGCCCTTCACCCGGCCCAGGGAGAGGATGTAGTCGCGGAGCGCGACGGTCTCGGGCTCGGAGAAAGCCGCCGGGCCTCGGTACGTGTCGTTGGACGGGTTGGGGCTTGAGCCGTCGTTTCCGCCAAAGCCGACGGCCCAGTTGCGGTTGAGGTCCACGCCGAAGGAACCGTCGCCGTTGTTGCGGCGGTTCTTCCGCCAGAACCGCTCGTTGGTCCACGTGTACTCGTACCCGTCCGGGTTGCTCATCGGAATGATGACGATCTCCGCCCAGTTCATGAGGGCACGAACGCGTGCATCCGTCGCGTGATCGGCGAGCAGACGCTCGGCGAGATAGAGAGCGGTCGGGGGCGTGACCCATTCACGAGCGTGCTGGCAGGCGTTGAAGACGAGTTGGGGCCGCGTGGATCGCGGATTGCCGGGGAGGTCCGGGCTTGAGAGCCGGAGCGCCCAGATCGGGCGACCCTCAAGGCTGGTGCCGACCTGCTGACGGGTGGCGAGGGTCGGCTGAGCGTTGACGA
>JBIKTT010000133.1:0-6235 GCA_044347925.1 Phycisphaerales bacterium | reverse complement strand
AGCACCAGCTCGATCTCGTCGCGCATCATCGCCCGACGCTCATCCGCCGGATGGTCGGCAAGCTCCGCTTGCACGACGCGAAGCCGCTGCGCCACCGACGCCACGCGCCTCGCCCGTTCTGAAAGCAGATCGATACCCAAGCGCATCTCCCGATCGCGTATCCGGCCGAGACCCGAACAGCGGGCCGACCCGACGAGGATGATAACGCCCCTCGCGGGGTCCGTGTTCCAACCCGGGAGAAAGACGCTCGCCGGCTTCCCGGACGCGACCGAAGCTCGGATCCCGGCCGCGCAAACCGCGCAATCCGCGCCCTACCCCGTCGTTTCGCCCACGCCCCTCCGCCCGACGCTTCCCCCGCCACCGGCTCGCCGATCTCATCCCAAGCCCCGGGTGTCACCCGGTCTGGGAGGTTTGCCATGAAGCGTCCGCTTGCCCTGCTCGTCCTCACCCTCGCCGCCGCCACCCTCGCGGGCTGCCAGTCCAGCCACAAGCTGCAGACCCAGGCTCCCCGTTTCGACACCGACGAACCGGCGTACATCCAGATGAGCGCGGGCGACCGCCTCGGCTCGGCCATGGTCGAGAACCGAATCTACACCGCTCGCCTCAAGGAGGAGAAGAACTCCTACGCGGTCGTCGAACCCCAGTTCGGCGAGGACTGAGCCCCCAGGGCGGTGATCACCGCCCCATCCATCTCGCTGTTCAGTCCGGGCCGCGGTGAAGGAGCCGCGGCCTGGGCTCGTTTTTGCACCGCCATCGACCTCGCAGGCCCGAACCGGGTCGCTCCAGGCTTGTGAAACCACAAGCCCACTCCAATCCGCCGCTCCCGCTCTGACTCGGACTTTCCCCTTGGTTGCCGGGGCTTCACGCGGTAGACTGCCCTCCTCAACCTTTCACCAGTCTGGTTCCGGAGCGTGCGATGCGTTTGACGAAGCCCTCAGCGGCCCTGTGGTTCGGTCTTTCTTTGGTTCTTGGCGGGGCTTCGGCTGCGCACGGTCAGTGTGCACGGTGGCTGCCTGCGGCGTCGCTCTGCGTCGAAGGTCGAGCGGCCGCGATGCTCGTGCACGATCTGGACGGCGCGGGCCCGTTGCCGCCGCAGTTCATCGTCGGGGGCCTCTTTGAGCGCGCGGGCGGAGCGGGTGCCGAGGGTATCCTCGCCCGGAACATCGCGGCCTGGAACGGTACGAACTGGACGACGCTGGGAAGCGGCTTCAACGACCTCGGAGGGCTTGACTACGGCGGCGTGCATTCGCTGGTGAGCTACGGCGGAACCCTCTACGCGACAGGGAACTTCGGAATCGGGCAGTCCTCACAGACGATCAACGTCGCTCGTTTCGACGGAACGAACTGGCAGAACACCGGCGTGGTCTTCGACGGTCCGGTCTTCGCCTCGACGGTCTACGCGGGCGAACTGGTCGTGGCTGGCACGTTCACCGGCATGGGCCCGGTCACGGCTCGCAACATCGCGGCGTGGAACGGTGTCAGTTGGCGGCCCCTGGCGTCCGGCCTGCGCGGCCGACGCGATGAAGTCCGCGCCCTCGCGGTGTTCGGCGGGGAGCTGATCGCCGCGGGCTCGATCGACACGGCGGGCGCGATCTCCACCCCCGGAATCGCCCGTTGGAACGGTTCGCGCTGGACCTCTCTGGGAAGCGGCATCGGAACCGGCTTCGGCGAGGAAGTCAGAGCTCTTGCCCTGCACGGCGGAGAACTGATCGCTGCGGGCACCTTCCGTTCGGCCGGCGGGGCACCGATTGAAGATATCGCCCGGTGGAACGGCACCCGGTGGGCGTCCATGCCCGACCTGGAAGGCACCATCGAAGCTCTGACGGTCTGGAACGGAGACCTCATCGCGACGGGCTTTCTCGACAGCGCGTCGGACACGACCATCCGAACCGTGGCTCGCTGGAACGGATCCCAGTGGACATCCTTCGGAGAAACAAACCAGGTCCTCGGATTACCCGAGTCGCTCGGGGTCTTTGGATCCACGCTTTATGTCGGCGGCACGTTGAACACCGCAAGCGGCGTGGACGTCAAAGGCCTGACCGCGTGGAATGGAACTTCCTGGATCAGCGTGCCCGGGCTGATCGAAGACGACACGAGCTTCCCAAGCGTGTCCTCGCTGGCGAACTGGAATGGCGATCTGATCGCGGGCGGGCTGTTCCGCCTCGGAGGAGCGTCACCCAATCTCTTGCGTTGGTCGGGCAACCAACCCACCCCGAGCGGCGCTGCTCCGAACGGCGCGGTGCTGGCGATGCTCCCCGTTTTCCGGGGCGCGAACATCCCCGATGACCTCGTGGTCGCCGGCGCGTTCACCCAGCTCGGGTTCGACGACCCGCACAGCCGTGTCGCGACGCTCGCCCCGGTGACGGACGGCTTTGGCCGCATCACTCGGCCCATGGGATCCGGGTTCAACAACACGGTCCGCGCCCTCGCGCGGTTCAACGGGCAGACGGTGGCCGCGGGCGATTTCACGGCTTCGGGCGGCACCGCCATCAACCGCTTGGCACGCTTCGACGGCACCAACTGGCAGCCGTTCGACGCTTCGGGCGGGCTCAACGGCGGGGCTCGGGCGCTCAAGACGTTCTCGCTCCCGGCGCAGCGCCTGGCGATGGTCGTCGGCGGTTCCTTCACCACCGCGGGCGGCGTCGCCGCCAACCGCATCGCGCAGTACACCTTCACCACGACCACGGGCATCGCGACCTGGTCGGCGTTCGGACCCGGCTTCAACGGCACGGTGGAAGCCGTGGAGCGCTTCGGCGGCGTCATCTACGCCGGAGGCTCCTTCAACGCCGACGGGAACGGACAGCCTCTGAACTTTGTCGCCCGCTTCGTCAGCGGCGCATGGCAACAGGTCGGAGCCGGGTTCAACGGTTCGGTCTCCGCTCTCTACACCGACGGAACCTTCCTCTACGCCGGCGGAACCTTCACCGCGTCGGGCGCAACCGCGGTCACCAACCTCGCTCGCTGGGACGGCAGCTCTTGGACGCCAGTCGACGGTGGAGCCAACGGCCGCGTGAGCACCATCTTTCCCTATCAGGGCGAGCTCGCGGTCGGCGGATTCTTCACCCGCGTCGGTCCGGGTAGCAGTGGCGGCCCGACGCAGGGGGCGATCGAGTCGCACTTCATCGGCCGCTACACGCTCGCCGGCCAACCGTGGTTCTCTGCGGACGATCAGCCGACGCCCACGCTCGTGTGCAGGGGTGGCGTCGGGTTCATGGCCGGGGCCCTCGCGACCGGTTACGACGCAAACCCTGGGCTGATTCGGGTATGGCGACGTAACGGCGTCCCGATCGCGCCCGGACCGACACCTCACGGTTCATCGATCTTGATCGATACCTCCGGCCTGCTCATCATCAATGCCAGGGACGAGGACGCGGGCGTGTACGACTGCGTCGTGACCACAAGCTGCGGCGACGTGACAAGCCGGTCGTCGAGCCTCGCCATCTGCCCCGTCGATATCAACTGCGACAATTTCGTGGACTTCTTCGACTACGACGATTACGTCGCGGCTTTCGAGTCCGGCGGACCGGTCGCCGACTTCAACCGCGACGGCTTCCTCGACTTCTTCGACTACGACGCCTTCGTGGGAGCTTTCGAAAGCGGATGCTAAAGCAGCTCCTCCGGCGAAGGTGCCGGCTCACGCCCAAAGATCTCGATCTGACCGGAACGCGCGGAAGAACGGCCGCCGCTTCGGCGGATCGTCTTCACGGACCGTAAACAAAGCGGCCGCGCGAACGTTCGCGCGGCCGGCACATGGCATTCTCGAAAGGGGGGTTTAGCCGAGCAGACTGCCGTTGTTCTTGATCTGGTCCGGCAGGGCTTTCTTGATCTCGGCGAGCTTTTCGGCGGTGAGCTTGAGCTCATCGCGGATCGCCGGGTCGATCTCGGTCGTCAGGAGGTCGTGGCGGAACCCGCCAACGACCTCGGCCGCGATGCGGTCGGCGATGTGCACCAGGCAGACCAGCGTGCGGTTCTCGGGGGCGATCTCCATCGGGCGATGGTGGTAGCCCGTGACCGCCGCGAAGGTCTTGGGGAACTTCCACTTCTCGCAGACGCCCGCGCCGAAGTCCTGGTGGTTGGCTCCGAAGATCCCGTCCTCAACCTCGAGCATGTTCACGGTCGGAACGCCCTTGCCGTCGCCCATCTTCTCGAACACCTCGATCAGCTTGTTGCGGTCGTACTGCATCTCGACCATGATCCCGATGTCGTGGATCAGGCCGGCGAGGAACGCTTCGTCGGACAGACCCATGCGGAGGGAGTCGGCGAGCATCTTGGAGCAGATGGCCGTCGCGTTGCCGTGCGTCCAGAGGTCCTTGGCGGAGAAGCTGGTCGTGAGCTCGCCGCCACGGAAGAGCTTGGCCAGGCTTGCCGCGATCGCGATGTTCTTGACCGCGTTGAGGCCGAGCATGACGATCGCGCGGTTGATGCTCGCGATCTGGCCGGGGAGGCCGTAGAACGAGCTGTTGACGACCTTGAGGATCCGGCTGCACAGCGCGGGGTCGGACGAAATCACCTTGTGCAGGTCCTGCGCGGTGGACTTGGGATCCTCCACGAGCTCGACGATCTTCATCGTGATCTCGGGAAGCGTCGCGATGTGGCTGATCTCGCGAATCGCCCCGCCCACAACCTGCGTCCGTTGTTCAAGTCCGACAGCCATGCGAATCTCCAGAGTTCCCCGGGCGGAGTGCCCGCAAGCCAAGGTGGAGAATCAATCGGCTCGGCGACGCGCCAACTTCGACATGCGGGGGAAATTCGCGACAAATCGCGCCGCCGCCCGGCCGCAAGTCCGCTAATAGACGCAGCGTTTGCGCACCAGCCTCGGATCGCGCGGGTCGATCGACGCGAGGGCCGCCGCCGCACGCTGCCCCGCTTTCCCGTCCCCGTACGGATGCGCAGAGGGGTCGGGCTTGAGCGCCAGAGCCTTTGCAACCGCCGCTTTCACCCCGTCCGCGCTCTCGGATTCGGCATGCACCACGTTCGCGGGGCGTTCGCGGCCGTTCTGGCGAGGCCCGATATCAACTACGCGCACGCCGAGCACCGCCGCTTCGATCAACCCCGACGAGCTGTTGCCGACCATTACGCCGGACCCCGCAAGCCGCTTGAGAAGGCCGACAAAGCGCGGACGTGGCAGGTGTTCCACCAGTCGCAGGCCCGAAGCCTGAAGCCCGCGAAGAACCCCCGCACGCCCCGCGTCGTGGTTGGGATAAAGCGTCAGCACGCGACGTCCCGCCACAGCGGCGAGCACCTCGCCGGTCACCGCTTCCTCCATCTCGTCCGACCGCCCGACCGGATGCATCAGCACCAGCGTGTCCGGCGAGCCAAGCTCGGCGAACTGATCGTCCGTGAGCGGCGGGATCGAAGCCAGATCGTCCACCGCGGGCGAACCCACGACCTGCACAAACTCCGGCTTCTCGCCCATCCGCACCAGACGCTCACCCGAAGCCGCCGTCGCGGGCAGATGAAGGTGCGAGAGCTTGGTGATCGCGTGCCGCATCGCTTCGTCCGCGATCCCCTCGGCGCGGTCCCCGCCGTGCATGTGAGCCACGGCCCATCCGCCGATGCTGGCGGCGGACGCGGCGGCGAAAGCTTCGATCCGGTCCCCGAGCACAACGACCCAATCGGGCGCGATGGCGGTGAAACTCCGGACAAACCGGCCGATCCCGCGCCCGACGGCTTCGGCATCCGCCGCACGCCCGGTCTTGCCGGCGAGCTGCATGGGAACGCTGTCGGCGACGACGAACTCGGCCCGGACATCGCGGAACGTCAGCGCGGGCTGGATCATGTGCGACCCGGCGGCGATGACCATGAGCTCAAGCTCGGGGTGCGTGCCCACCGCTCGCATGACGGGGCGGAGCAGGCCGAACTCGGCGCGCGAGCCCGTCACAACCGCGACGCGCCGCAGCCCTTCGCGCGGCTCCAGTCCGCTCACCGGCCGCACCGCCGGCTCATCATTCCATCCATCGCCGATCATCAAGGTCGCTCCACGCGCCGGCGGAAGCCGGCAAGCGACAGTACGCCGGTTGCTCGCCGATCATGCCGCTTCGCGTGCCGCGGGCTTGGCGAGATCCGCGATCGTGACCGGGACGTCCGCTTCAACTGCCCGCGACAGCCGTCGGCCGATCGTGCTTTCGAGCATCCACGGCTCAAGGCCGGTGCCGGGACGTTTGATCGTGAGGTCGGCCCGCGAGAGTACGTGCCCGGCAGGAAGAGCCCGCCTGGTCACAAGCGACTGCCGCGA
>JBIKTT010000132.1:0-6254 GCA_044347925.1 Phycisphaerales bacterium | reverse complement strand
TCGCGAGCATCATCTTCGGATACGGCAACAGCGCCGCGATGAACGAGACGATGCGCATCCAGGGCGACGGCCGCGTCGGGATCGGCACCCAAGCCCCCGACAACACCATGCTCCACGCCCTCACCGCCACCCGCCTCAGTTCCGGCACCTTCGAGACCGACCTCGCCGGAGGGGTCGGCATCTGGGGCATCGCCAACGGCACCACCCTCGACACCGTCGCCGGAGCTTTCATCTCCTACAGCAACGCCGGCACCGCTGTCCACGCGATCGCCGAAGCCAACACCGGCGTCACCTACGGCGTCCGGGCCTACACCGACAGCAACGCCGCCAACGCTGTCGGCGTCTTCGGGCAAGCACTCCGCAGCGGCGCGAACTTCGGCGTCTACGGGCAGGCCGCAGGGGCATCCTCCTTTGGCGTCTACGCCAACGGCCGCCTCGGCGCGTCCGGCACCAAGAGCTTCATGATCGATCACCCCCTCGACCCCGAGAACAAGGTTCTTTACCACTACAGCATGGAAAGCCCGGAAGTCCTCAACGTCTACTCCGGCATCGCGCCCCTCGACGAGAGTGGCGAAGCCTGGATCCTTCTCCCCGACTACTTCTCCTCCATCAACATCGACCCCCGCTACATGCTCACCTCCGTCGGTAGCCCGGCCCCGATGCTCCACATCGCTGCCGAGGTCGAAGGCAACCGGTTCAAGGTCGCCGGCGGCACGCCCAACGGCAAGGTTTCCTGGGAGATCAAAGCCAAGCGGAACGATCGCTTTGTCGAGGTCTACGGAGCCCCAGTCGAACGCCTCAAGGGTGACGGCGAGAAGGGCACGTACCTCCGACCCGAACTCTTCGGGCAGCCCGAGACCAAAGGGCAGATGAACACCACGCCGCGGACACGCCCGGTTCAGCCCGCTCAGGCCGACGCGGTGGTTGTCTCTTCCAAGTGAATCACGTTCGACACGGAGACCACACCATGAAGACCAGGACACACACCACGACGATCGCTGCGATCATCGCGACAACCATGCTTGCCGCAGTCGGCCTCGCGGCACCCATCCAGCCGCAAAGCGACGGCAAGACCGACAACAAGCGGCCCGCCTCAACCCGCACCCCGGCGACCGCCGGCCCCAAGATCACCATCAAGCCCAACGCCTTCGAGACGCTCAACTCCACGCCCTTCCATGAACCGCCGGACAGCCAGAGCGCCATCGACCGACGCGCCCAAGCCGAACGCATCCTCCTCCGTCAGCGCCTCGACTGGAACAGCTTGGACCCGGACCTACAAGAAGCCCTGTGGGACGAGGCTGTCGGTCCGGACCAGTTGAACGACGGGTACGGATTCGCGCAGGTTCGCCCGAGCCTGCGCCCTGGCCCCGACCAGGACGGCGGGTTCGGTGACCGTGGTGACTTCGGCGACCGCGGGATCAACCTCGTCCTGCTCTCGTGGGACTACACCAACACAGCCTCCGCCGCCTCGGCCGAGACCTTCGCTTTCGACATGGACCTCAATGTCGAAGGGGACGTCACCTTCGTCGGCACGCTTGTCTCCCCCAACGGCGACACGCAGATGAAAGCAACGGAACTGCGGGGCGTCGCCGACGCCACCGAGGGGTACACGAAGAACTGGGATCAGAACTATCGCCTCGGCGCAGGGACTTCAAACTTCCTCGAGGGAAAAGCCTGCGTCTCCGACCTCCGCGGCAACCTCTTTACCGGCGGGGCGCGACTCAACGGCCAGTACCACCTCGCCCAACTCAGCGGCGCGACCGGCGCACGCCTGAATGACCAAGACTTCACCGCCGCCTCGGGCGCGACCGGCGCGACGGTCTTCAGTACCGCTCTCGACCCCGAGGGCATTCTCTACGTCGCGGGCGCGTACTCGCAGGGCGCGAACCTCCGCTGCTTTGTCGCCCGACATAACCCCGACGCGACGCTCTCACGCATCTGGATCAACACCGACACGCTGATCGCTTCCACGCCGCTCAGGGTGGTCTGTGACCGCAGAGGCGGGGTGTACTTCATGTACACCACGAGCGCCAACATCGTCAAGGTCACGAAGCTCAGCCCCTATGACGGGATCGCCGACTGGACATGGACCGGCGCGGCGGGCTCTTCCGGCATGGCCCTCGAACTTGACGCCGCCGGAAACCCGCACGTCGCCGTCTACACCGGCACCGCCACCAACGACTGGAACACCGTCAAACTCGACACCGCCACCGGCGCACCGCTCTGGACCAAAACCATCACCAACGGCAAGCCCGTCGACCTCAAGATCGACACCAAGGGCAACGTCTTCGTCCTCGGCTCCAAAGGAAGCGCGACCGCCAGAATCGAGCAGTACACCGCGTCCGGCACCGCCGTGGCGGGCTACGTGGCCCCTTCCTTCGGCACCACCGGCGAGCCCTACAAGCTGGCTCTCGACTGGATCGGCAACCCCTACGCCGCCATCACCTACGGCACCACCAGGATGTCCACCGACGTTCGCAAGTTCAACCCCGCCACCGGTGCCGAAGTGTGGCAATACCAACGCAGCCCCGTCTTCGACAACACCGAAGTCAACGGCGCCGTCGAGATCATCGACCTCCTCATCGACGCCAGCGGCAGCGTTTTCGTCTGCGGCGAACGTTCCGCCCTCGCCGCAAGCAACGGCTCATTCCTCAGC
Organism: Phycisphaerales bacterium; assembly: GCA_044347925.1. Lineage (GTDB taxonomy): Bacteria > Planctomycetota > Phycisphaerae > Phycisphaerales > UBA1924 > UBA2396. Next base: position 3,598 of record JBIKTT010000132.1, on the reverse strand, counting down.
CACGAGTTCTTCTTCATCAAGTACGAACAGCCCTACGTCTCCATCCCCCAGATCGCAAGGTCCTACCCCGTCGTCCGCATCGAAGGAAACAGCATCTGGTTCCCGGCGAGTCCCGACCTCGGCGGAGTCGCCCAGGGCTGGCCGAACCAAGACCGCAACATCTTCACCGTCGACGTCACCTCCGTCATCGACACGCTCAACAACCTGCCCGGAGGCGGGATCGACGGCCTCACCCAGCGAGAGATCAACTACGGCCTGGGCACCGCTGGCGGCGGGCTCGACATCAACGTCACCAACGGCCAGTTCAACGTCTTCTTCAGGTCCTCCGTGAACGGCGGCTCCTACGACGCCACCGTCTCCGGCGAACTCGCCATCGCCATCCCGGGCGAAGAAGAGATCAATGTCGGGCAGCCCGTCAACATCACCATCAACTTCGACCCCGACGCCAACGGGATGGAACTCATCACCAACGGCCGCCCGGAAATCAACGCCGGAATCTACGCCCGCATCAAAGCCAACGTGAGCGCCAGACTCTTCGGGCGCGACACCGTCCTCGAAGCCTTTGGGGCGCCCAACCCGTTCTTTGATCTCTTCGTCGGCCAACGCAACTTCGACTACACCCAGCAACTCGTGGGCCTGGACCTCCTCCCGATCCCCCCCGGAGGCGCATGGATCGATCTGGGCGAGTTCCTTCCCGATCCCTACGGCGAGTTCGTCGGCGGCAGTGCCCGCTTTCCAAACCTCGGGACCGAGGGCTTCTACACCGACGGCTCCGCGGGAATGACGCTCTCGAGCAGGCTCAGCGAGACATTCCTCGAAGCCGATGTCAGCGTGACCAATCTGGTCTCCACCCTGGCCATCGGGACGCCGCTCTCCTTCGGCTACGGCACACCCGTCGGGAACGACGACTATGAAGCCTCCGTCGAACTCGCCCTCCTTCAGGCTTACCTCGCGGGCAGCATCAACCTCGAGCAAGACCTCGACCTCGTGATGAGGCCGTATGTCGACCTCTTCTACGACTCCACCGGAAACACCACACGCGTCTACCTCACCCGCGTCGTCGACACCAACGGAAACTACTCGTACCAAGCCAGCGTCGACAGCCCCGACCTCCCCGCCGGCGGATTCACCATCACCCCCACCTTCGGCGTCAGGGCTTCGCTCCAGAACAAGACGGGCTTCCGCTTCGGTGCCGTCGCGGGGTTCGCGCCCCTCCAGATCAACGCGGCTCTTGAGGTCGTCGGCGTCGACATCATCGACCTTGATCTCGAGCCGGGAGCGTTGGAACAGGACCTGCTTAGCCCGACGTTGGTCGATGGGGTGTCCAACCAACTCAACGGCGGACGCGTCACCATCCTCGACAGGACCTCGAATGAGTTTGACTTCCCCAACGACGTCGTCTGCGCTCCCATCGTCGTCAACTCCAGCGCGGCCAACAACTTCCCCCAACTCATCGGGTGCAGCCGCGAGACCGCCCGCATGATCATCTACGAGCAACGCACACCCACCCAAGCCGAACTCAACGCCCTCGCCGTCGGCACCGAACCCATGGTCCTCTACGGCCGCAAGTTCTTCACCGGTGTCGGTGGCAACACCGCCCGCATCAAGCACTGCGGCCGCACCGAGGTTCTCTCCAGCACCCGCCTCAACGATCAGGCCCTGCTCGTCCAGGTCCCCAAGCGCTTCTTCCTCCTCCCCGGCGTCGCTCGCCTCTGGGTCACCAACAACAACGGCAAGTCCGAGACCATCGAGTTCACCATCGAGCACCCCATGCCCAACTTCCAGGGGCTCCTCGATCCCATCTGGGCCGGCGATCCCAAGTGGCTCGATGAAGGCGTGATCGCCGTCGACGGCGGCACGCCCCTGGGCAACGACTCCTTCATCGCTCGCCGCAACTACTACACGCTCCTACGGAACTCCCTCTGGAACGCCACGCTCGCGGGCAACGCTCTCTCCGCGACGGAGTACTTCCCCGACTTCAAGCCCTGGGACACCAACCCCAACGTCCCCTGCCCACCGGGCTTCCCCACCCTCCTCGTCGACGGCATCCCCCTCGAACGCAAGCGCCCCTTTGTCAACGACGGCTACTTCCGCTCCAAAATGCAGCAAGGTGTCTACGCCTCGCCCGGCTTCCTCACGATGGAGCTTGTGAACCCCGGCCCCGGCGGCGGCCCAAGCCGCTCCGTCATCGTCGAAGTGCCCGCCCCCAAGCCCGTCATCAACAGGCTCGCCCCTGCCGAGGTCGATCCGGGCAGCATCGCGGCGGGCTCCGAACTCCGCATCGTTGTCGGCGGCCCCGATTCCGTCCCCTTCTTCCCCGGGTACGAAAGCGAGAAGTACGGCAACTTCACCCCAGGCTCCGTCGTCCTCCTCGACGGCGCTCCGCTCCGCACCGAGTTCATCGGAAGCGGGCGCCTCGCCGCCTACATCCCCGCCGCGAACCTCAACGCGTTCGGCACCCGCATGATCACCGTCTCCACACCCGCCAACGGGACCGACTACACCGAGGAACTGATCAACGGCGGAGGAGTCTCTCAGAACCCCCAGCAGGTCGCCAGCGGCGGCGTCTCCGTCCCCATGACCCTCAACGTCCGCTGGGGCACGCCGCGCATCAAGGGCGTCAGCAACCGCACCATGACACAGAACGAGCCCCCGCTCTTCCCCGTCACCGTCAACGGCCTCGCCCCGCCCGACTCGCACAACTTCACCATCGTCGGAAGGAACTTCGCCCCGGGCGCGAGGGTCTATTGGAACGGCTCGCAGATTCCCGCAACCCGAACCAGCGCGGGCCTGATCCGTGCCACAGTGAGCCAGACCGAAGTCCTGCGACTCGGCGAATCACGCCTCCAGGTCGCCAACCCGGCGTCAAGCGGCTCCGCCCGCCTCTCCAGTGATTTCAGAATCACGATCGAAGCTCCATAGGAGCGACCGCTCGCTAAGCACCGGACTGATCCGCGGCCTCGGGACTCTTCCCGAGGCCGCTTTTGTTCCTTAAGATTCACCGCGCATCCAGCTCCGAGGCTTCGACGACACGCGTCATTACCCGCTCGGGCGTCGCGTAGAAGATCATGCGGCATAGCGACGACCGGACGACCTTGCAGAGCTACACCGTCCTCGGCCTCCACGACACGGCGAGCGCCGTTGCCAAGCTCCCGACCATTCGGACGCCCGGGCGGGAGGAACAGCGGGCAACCGGCACCGACGGCAAGCCACAAGGGGTAGTGGCACACCCACAGCTTGACGCACAGCTTATCCGGCGCGAATCGATGCAAATCGGTGCCGCTCGTCGCACGGACCCCACCTCGGTCCCCCACCCCTCCCGAAGCGATTCAGCCCTAGAAAACAGGGCTATTTCATCGCATTCAGATGCACCGAGTGGAATGGAGCGGAAGAGACTCGAACTCTCAACCCCTAGCTTGCAAAGCTAGTGCTCTACCAATTGAGCTACCGCCCCGTGGGGGTCGATTCTAGCACGTTCTCTCCGTGCTTCTCGCCGCCGCCAGAGCCATGTCAGACCACCGGCGACGGCAGCGAGCTCAGCGTGCTCGCGAGCCAGTCGGCGTCCGGCACGGCGTACGGGCGGAACTTCTCGACCTGG
>JBIKTT010000131.1:0-6256 GCA_044347925.1 Phycisphaerales bacterium | reverse complement strand
AGCGACATCGTGATCGGCACCGACCCCAGGAACGGCACGCCCAGCCGCTGAGCCATCGTCTCGGCTCCGCCCTTGCCGAAGATGTCGTACTCCTTCCCGTCATCCCCGATGAAGCTCGACATGTTCTCAACCACGCCGAGCACGTCGATCCCAAGCTGCTGAAACATCCGCGTCGCTCGCGTCGCGTCGTCCTGAGCCACCTTCTGCGGCGTGCACACGACCACCGCGCCCGCCAGCGAAAGTTGCTGAGCCATTGTGAGCGCGATGTCGCCCGTCCCGGGCGGCAGGTCGATGATGAGGTAATCCAGTTCGCCCCAGTCCGTCTGCTCGAGAAGCTGCTTGAACGCTCCGTGAGCCATCGGGCCGCGCCAGATCAGCGGGCGGTCTGCATCGACAAGCTTGCCGATCGTGATCGCTTTGATCCCGTGCACGCGGAACGGCACCAGCCGGCCGGCGAGCGTCGCTTGGTCCATCGCGCCAAGGTCGAGCATCGTCGGCATGCTCGGGCCGTAGATGTCGCCGTCAAGCAGACCCACCGAATGCCCCTTGCGAGCCAAGCCCACCGCAAGATTGAGAGCCACCGTGGACTTGCCCACGCCCCCCTTGCCCGCGCCCACCGCGATCGCCCGACGGATCCCCGGGATCGTCGGAGCGGCGCCCTGCGGGGTCGGTTGGCGTGCCGGGCCGGACGCAAGCCCGCCGATCGGACGATGCCCCGCATCCGCTTGAGCGGGCGCGGGCTGCTTGGTGCCGCCGGTCGGCTGGCCGAACCGCGCCGTATGCACGACCGCGCCGGCGTGGTCGACGTACTCGAGGATGAAGGAGTCCAGCCGGCTTCCCGAGGAGGTCGCCATCGCGGCGATCGACTGCTGGATGACCCGGGCAAGCTGGTCCATGGTGGACGGCGCGACCCCGGTCGGAAGGCTGAGCTTCACGCTGCCGTAGGTGTCGCACCAAGCGATCCACTGGACCGCGCCCGAAGCGACGAGGTCGCCATCGGCGGCGGGGTTGTCGATGGTCCGGAGAACCGCAGAGATCTGGTCTTTGTTCAGGCTCATAAAGGTCCGACTTTGTTGGCTCGCTCCCGGGACCGCTGGTGGGCGACCGGAGTGGACGCTCGGCAATGACCGAGCCGATTCAACGTTAGTCCGCGTGTCGGAGATCGCACACCGCGTCTCCCGCAATCGTGGTGCTTCGCAGGACTGTTCCGTACTCGAAAGGAAACGCTCATGAATCGCGTCACTGGTGATCTGTTCAAAGCCGGTCTGCTCGCTCTGGTCTTCGCCGCGGGCACCGCTCAGGCGCAGGACAAACCCAAGGAAGCCCCGCTGGAAGGCCCCAAGGTCCGCGATAACAGCATGCCCGGCCGCGGTCGTGGGCTTGGCGAGGCCGATCGCCGCCCCGGCGACGGTCTCCGCTTGCCCGTCATCATGAAGGCTCTGGACGTCCTCCGCGGCGACAAAGCCGGCGAGAACAAGCTCACCGAGGAGCAGGAGAAGTCGATCAAGACCGCGCTCGAGGACTTCCAGAAAGCCTCGCGCGAGTTCACGGAGAAGAACCGCGAGGAACTCGCTTCCCTCCGAAGCCAGCTCACCGCCGAAGACCGCGCCAAGCTCGGCGAAGGCCGGCCCCGCCCGGGCCCGAACGGAAAGGGCAAGGAAGGCGGCAAGCCCGAGGGCAAGCCCGGCGAGGATGAGATGATGGCTCCGCCCGCCGACGCCAAACCCGACGCGGAAGCGTCGAAGAAAGCCCTGGCCCGGATTCAGGAGATCCTCGCTTCGCGGCCCAACCCCGAAACGGCACAGACCAAAGCCTGGTCGACCCTCTCCGACAGCCAGAAAAAGCTCCTCGAAGCCGAGATCAAGCGGCTGACCGAGGAGATGCAGAAGAAGGGCAAGCCCGGCGAAGCCGGAAACCTCGATGACCTCAAGGGCAAGACCCCCGAAGAGATCATGAACGACCCGCGCGTGCCCGAACGCCTCCGCGAGCGCCTCAAGAACATGTCCCCCGAGGAACGCAAGGAAGCCATCAAGCGCTTCCTCGAACGCTCCCGCGAAGGCGGCCCGCGCCGGCCCGGCGGCGACGGCGAAGGCAAACCCGCGCCCAAGTCCTCCGACGTGAACGTTCCCGCGCCGCGCTAAGACGACAGCATCGAGTGAAGCCGCCGCGCGGACCCTCCGCTCGGCGGCTTCGTTCGTTTTTGCGCCGACCGCGCAGGTACTCACCCTATTTGGCAGTTGTCAAGACAAAATCTGAGAAGATTCTGATCGATTTGGGATCCTGGGGACGATAACTCGTGTATATTCCCAAGATCTCTCTCTCCTCCAGCGGGGCGCTGTCTACCGATAGCGCCCTGCTTGATTTTTAGGGGCGATTCGTTCATATTTTGGTTGGGTGTGAACGCGCCGATGACGCGCGTTCGGCCACTACGCTCCCCTTTCGGAGGTCTTGATGCCTGATCGGCCCATCGTGGTGACCGGAGCGGCGGGGTTCATCGGCTCGTGGACGGCGCAGCGGCTGCTCGCGCTTGGGCACGAAGTCGTGGGCGTGGACAACCTCGATCCCTTTTACGACGTCGCTCTCAAGCGTCAGAACCTCGGCGAGGTCGAACGCGACGGCGGCGCACGGTTCCGGACCGTCGATGCTGACATCGCCGACGCTCCCGCGATGTTCGCTCTCTTCGCCGAGCTCAAGCCCGTCGGTGTCATCCACCTCGCGGCCAAAGCCGGCGTCCGACCCAGCATTGAAGACCCCGTCGGTTACGCCCGCGCCAACGTGCAGGGCACCTCCGTGATCCTCGAAGCCGCGAGGCGTGCCGGCTGCGAACGCGTCGTCGTCGCTTCCAGCAGTTCCGTCTACGGCAACGCTTCTCGCGTCCCCTTCGCGGAGACCGACGATGTCGGCGAGCCGATCAGCCCGTACGCCGCGACCAAGCGGGCGTGCGAGCTTCTCGGATACACCCATTGGCACCTCACGAAGATGCCCACCGCGATGCTCCGGTTCTTCACGGTCTTCGGCCCAAGGCAGCGGCCGGACCTCGCGATCCAGTCCTTCCTGCTCCGCATCGCTCGGGGTGAGCACATCCGGATGTTCGGCGACGGCACCACCAGCCGGGACTACACGTACATCGACGACATCGTGTCGGGCGTCGTCTCCGCCTACCAGCGGATCGACAAGCACGGGTACCGCATCTGGAACCTCGGCGGGAGCTCCCCCGTTTCGCTTAAGGAAATGATCGCGACCATCGGAAAGGTCGTCGGCAAAGAGCCGCGCGTCACGCCCGGCCCGATGATGCCCGGCGATGTCGACCGCACCTTCGCCGACCCGGCGCGCTCCGCTTCCGAGCTTGACTACCGCCCCACCACCACGTTCGCCGCCGGCGTCGAGAAGCAGTGGGCGTGGATCAAAGCACGCGGGCTCGCCCCATGAGCGAAGAACGCCTGCTCCGACACATCTTCGAGCGTTCGGCGGACCTCCGGACGGCCTTTCCGCGGGTTCTCGTCGGACCGGGGGACGACTGCGCGGTGCTTGCGACCGGCCCCAGCACCCTGCTCAAGGTCGATCAGGTGGTCGAGGGCAAGCACTTCACGAAGGGCACGGCGGTCGACCTGATCGCTCGCAAAGCCATCGCGCGGGCGGTGTCCGACATCGCCGGCATGGCCGGATCACCAAGAGCCTCCCTCTGCGCCGCGACCATCCCGACCGGATACTCCCGCGCGAACGACCTCTTCGACGCGTGCGACCGGTGGGCGAGGCACTTCGGCTGCCCGCTCGTGGGTGGTGACATCTCCGGCGGGCCCGCTCTCGCCCTCGCGATCACCCTCATCGGTGAGCCGCACACGACCCGCGGACCGGTGCTCCGAAGCGGAGCGCAGCGGGGCGATCTGGTCTGGGTCACGGGCACGCTCGGCGGCTCGCTGAACAAGACAACCGGCGAGGGCCGCCACCTGACCTTCGAACCGCGCCTCGCGGAAGCAGCGTGGCTTGCGGACCACCTGGGAGCAGACCTGCACGCGATGATGGACCTCTCCGATGGCTTGGGGATCGACGGGGGCCGGATGGGCCGGGCTTCGGGCGTGCGGGTGGATATCGATGGCCGCTCGCTTCCGCTTTCGCCCCACGCCGACGGCTGGCGAGCGGCGGTCGCGGACGGCGAAGACTACGAGCTGCTCTTCACGACGAGCCCGGGCGCGAAGGTTCCCGAGGAGATCCTGGGCACCCCGGTGACCCGCGTCGGCCTGATCGTGAGTCCTGAGCCGCACTCTGGCTGCTGGGTCCTGGGCCCGGCGGGGGAGATCATCCGGGGCGACCTCCTCGGGTGGGAACATGTCTGAACGCTTCTACTCTTGAGCGTGATTGAGATCTCGCGCGAGTGCGACACCCTCGACCTGACCGCCGCGATGGCGGCCGGGCTGGCTCGCGTCCTGCGGCCGGGGGATCGCGTAGCGCTACACGGGGACCTTGGAGCTGGCAAGACGACCTTTGTCCAGCATCTGGCTTCCGCGCTGGGGGTCGCGCCCGGGCTGGTTTCGAGCCCAACCTACGTCATCGTGAATCAGTACCCCCTGCCGCATCTGCCGGGCGTGGAACTGGTGCACGCGGACTTCTACCGGCTGACATCCGCCGAAGACCTCGAACCCGTCGGCTGGGACCGGCTCGTGACCGCTCGCACGATCGTCCTCGCGGAGTGGCCGGACAAAGCCCCCGGCGCACTCGGCCCCGATGGCGAGTTCGCCCAGATCAGGCTTGTAGCGACCGGCCCCGGGTCACGTTCGCTTACGTTCCGCCTACCGGAAGCGTGGCGCGATCGGCCCGGGATGTCCGAGCTTTTGGAGCGTCCACCAACGATCTGCCGCACCACCGGCCGGCCGGTCGCGCCCAGCGCCCCGTTCTATCCCTTCGCGGATGAGCGGGCCAAACTCGCGGACCTCAACCGCTGGTTCACGGGCGACTTCACCCTCTCCCGTGAAATGAACGCGGACGACCTCGACGAAGCGTGACCGAAGGCGTTACGATCGCGCGATGCTTCACCTCGTTGATTCGTCCGCTTGCGTCCTCACGCTCGGCGAAAGCACCGGCCTTTGGTCGCTGTTCCGCCAGAGCTTTGACCTCTTCACGGTCCTGCTGCTGCTCGGTTCGGTCGTGGGGCTCGCTTGGGTCTTCCGCGCGATTCTCGAGGTGCGGGAGGGAGCGATCGTGCCGGGGCGCACGGTGAAAGTGCTTGATGAGATGTCCGGAGCCGGTCGCTGGGAGGAGCTTCGCGGGTTTGTCGCCAGCGACAACTCCATGCCCGCCGTCATCGTCCGCTCGGCGCTTTCTCGCCGCGACATGGGCAAGGATGCGATGCGGGAACTGGCCGAGCTTACCGCCAGCGAGGAGACCAGCCGGTGGTTCCGGCGGATCGAGATGCTCAACGTCATCGGCAACCTCGGGCCGCTGGTGGGCCTCGCGGGCACGGTGTGGGGCATGATCCTCGCGTTCACGACCCTCGGCGATGCGGGCGGAAACGCGGGTCCGACGGACCTTTCCCTGGGCATCAGCAAAGCTCTGTTCCACACGCTTTTGGGTCTGTGCCTGGCCATTCCCTGTCTGCTGGCGTACGGCGTTTACCGCAGCATCATCGATCGACACTGCACGCGGGCGATGATCGTGGCGGCCCGGACGATCGAAGCCTGCCCGGCGACGGAAAGCGGGAAAGCCTGAGTGGGCCGACGCCGCTCCAAGTTTCGCACGCACAGCGCCCCGGAAAGCACCGGGCATATCAACGTCACGCCGCTGATCGACGTGGTGATGTGTCTGATCATCTTCTTCCTGCTCGTCGGTCGCCTGGCTTCGCAGCAGGGCAAGCCGATCTCGCTCCCATCGACGGGGGTGGGCGAGACAGACCCGACGCCCCGCCTTGTGATCGCGATCGCCCCGACGACGACGGTGGGCTCGCCCGAGCTTCTGCTGGACGGCACGCCCGTCTCGCTGGCGGAGCTTCCGTCGATGCTCAAGTCGCGGCTGGGTGAAGCCGCGGCGACCGCTCCGCTTGCCATCCGCGCGGACCGGCGTCTTTCCTGGGGTGAGGTGCGTCCGGTCGTGGAAGCGTGCCGCTCCGCGGGTCTCACCAGCGTCAAGCTCGTCACCGAGCGAGCGCCGGGGGGGAGCCCATGAACCGACCCTACCGCGACCGCTCCGCCGCCGGCACCCACGCCGCGTCCATGCCCAACATGACGCCGATGGTCGACGTGGTCATGGTGATCCTGGTTTTCTT
>JBIKTT010000130.1:0-6280 GCA_044347925.1 Phycisphaerales bacterium | reverse complement strand
TCGGGCTTGCCGAACTCGACCTTGCGCGATACTGTACCGGTTCAGCGCGGGATCGCCCGTGTCTGTGGGCGTAGCTCAATTGGATAGAGCACCTGACTACGGATCAGGAGGTTGAGGGTTCGACTCCTTCCGCCCACGCTTTCAACCCTGTCGGCCACCCCGACAAACCCAAACGAAGACCGAGCCCGGCGCGAAATCGCCGGGCTCGGTCGCTTTTTCCTACCCAAAGTGAATCCCTGCAACTTGATCGAGCGAAGCACGTGTATAAAACATCTGTTTGAATCGATCGTATGTCGCAACTCTCTTCCAACCCGTTGCCCGACGACCCGCCTGTTCAGGCGGGTCGCGATCCGCACGACATTCGTGAGCGGATCATGGAAGCCGCCGGCCAGGTGATCGCGGAGGTCGGATTCCGCAACGCGACGGTGCGGGACATCTGTGCCCGCGCGGGAGCGAACGTTGCCGCGGTCAATTACCACTTTCGCGACAAGCACGGGCTTTACGCCGAGGTCTTTGAGCGGGCCCGGTGCGACGCGGAAGCCGAGTGGCTGAGGGCGATCGAGCGCGGGGGACACCTGCCGGCGGATCGCAGGCTGGGGATGTTCATCGCGGGTTTCGTGCACAAGCTTCTGGACCCGGGCCGTCCGGGGTGGCACGCCAAGCTCATCGGCCGGGAGATGATCGAGCCCACCGGCGCGCTCGACGCGATCGTGGAGCGGTCGATCCGTCCGCAGTTCGAGCTTTTGTGTTCGATCGTGGCCGAGATGATGGACGCGGCTCCGGCATCGCACCATGTGTACCTGTGCGCGGCGAGCGTGATCGGGCAGTGCTTGCACTACCACCACACGCGCGAGGTCACCAACCGGCTTTACCCGGGCTTTTTCGATCAACCGGGCGTCATTGATCTGATCACCGGGCACGTGACCGCGTTCACGCTTCACGCGATTCGCGGGATGGCCGCGGATCTCCGCAAAGGTGGTGCTTCGTGAATCTGATCGCGCTGCGCATGCTGATGGGTGACCGGGCGAAGTACTTCGGCATCCTGATCGGGCTCACGTTCGCGAGCCTGCTGATCACCCAGCAGGGTGCGATCTTCCTTGGCCTCACCGCACGGACCTATCAGTTCGTGACCGACACGCCGCAGGGCGACCTCTGGGTCATGGACCCGGAGATGGAGCACCACTCCGACAGCAAAAAGATGCGCGAAGCGACGCTCGACCGCGTCCGGAGCGTCGACGGCGTCGAGTGGGCCGTGCCGATGTACCGGGCGTTTGCCACGCTTCGTCTGCCCAACGGTTCGCTCCGCACGTGCATTCTGGTCGGCGTGGACGACGCATCCCTGCTTGGCATCCCCGGCGAGTTCGTCGAGGGGTCGGCGGACTCGCTTCGGCGCGACGCGGGCATCGTCGTCGACGCCGCGACCGTCGGCAAGTCGCTTGGCATCAAGCAGCCCGGGGGCGGGAAGCGACCCCTCGAGGTCGGCGATGTGCTCGAGCTCAACGACACGCGGGCGGTTGTCGTGGGAACAGTGGCCCAGCGTCCGAGTTTCTTCTGGGACCCGACGATCTACACGACGTTCAGCCGGGCGAAGCAGTTCGCGCCGACCGAGCGGCGGCAGCTCACGTTCGTCATGGTGAAGGTGAAGGACGGGTTTGACACCGCCGCCGTACAGCGCGGCATCGAGTCCGCCACGGGGACGATGGCGCTCACGCAGAGCCAGTTCGCCACCAAGTCGGCGATGTACATCCTGACGCAGACCGGCATTCTGATCAACTTCGCGATCGCGGTGGGCCTGGGCTTCCTTGTCGGCGCCGCCATCGCCGGACAGACCTTCTTCAACTTCGTCAACGACAATATGCGGTACTTCGCGGCTCTCAAAGCCATCGGGGCTTCCGACGGCACGCTCGCCCGGATGGTCCTGCTCCAGTCGCTTGTCGCGGCGGGGATCGGGTTCGGCTTGGGTGCCGGTGCCGCGGGCCTCTTCGGTCAGAGCGTGGGCGACTCCCTCGCGTTTCACATGCCATGGGGCTTGGTCGTCTTCAGCGGCGTCCTGGTCACCGGAATCGCCATCGGCGCCGCGGTCCTGAGCATCCGCAAACTCGCACGCCTCGAACCCGCCATTGTCTTCAAAGCGTAAGGACACCTCGAACCCGCCATGTTCCGCATCTGCCTCAAAATGCTGTTCAACGACCGCGCGAAGTTCTTCGGCATCCTCATGGGTGTCATGCTCGCGTCCCTGGTCATCACGCAGCAGGGGTCGATCTTCGTCGGGATCATGCACCGCGCGTGCAGCATCATCTCCGACATGCCCGCGGCGGAGATCTGGGTGATGGACCCCAAGGTCCAGTACATCGAGGACCAGAAGCCCATGACCGCGACGCAGCTTCCCCGCGTGCGCGGCGTCGAAGGCATCGAGTGGGCGATGCCGTTCTACAAGGGCCAGATCCGCGCCCGCCTCGACAACGGGCAGGTGATCAACTGCGTGCTTTTGGGATACGACGACGCCACCTTGGTCGGCGGGCCGGGCGAGATGGCGCAGGGCAAGCTCGAGAATCTCCGCGGCGCCGACGCTGTCATCGTGGACGAGGTCGCCGCCACCGGCCGTCTGGCCAAGCCCCCCACCACACCCGGCGGCCAGCCCACGCCGCTCCAGATCGGTGACACGCTTGAACTCAACGACAATCGCGCCGTCGTCGTGGGCATCGCGCGGATGACGCGGTCGTTCCAGAACCTCCCCGCAATCGTCACGACCTACTCGCGGGCGACCACCATGGCTCCCCGCGAGCGGCGGAACCTCTCGTACATCCTGGTGAAGCCCGCTCCTGGCGTGGACAAGGCGGAACTCTGCCGCCGGATCACGGAAACCACGGGCTTGGCCGCGTACACCTCGCTTGAGTTCAGGTGGATGACGGTCAACTACTTCCTGAAGTACACCGGCATTCCGATCAACTTCGGTCTGGCGGTCGGCTTGGGCTTCCTCGTGGGCACGGTCATCACCGGCTTTATGTTCTACAACTTCACGCTCGACAATCTCCGGTACTTTGCGACCTTCAAAGCCATGGGCGCCTCGGACGTTCGCCTGATGCTGATGCTCCTCCTTCAGGCAGTGACGGTCGGCCTGCTGGGCTTTGGCTTGGGCGTGGGCCTCACGGGGCTGTTCGGCATTTCGACACAGAACGCTCCGATTGCGTTCTTCCTCACGTGGCAGCTCCTCGTCGTCGCGGGCTGCGCGATCATCATCATCTGCATGCTTTCCGCGATGCTTGCGATCCGAAAGGTCATCCGGCTTGAGCCGGGCGTCGTCTTCAAGGGCGCGTAACAGAGAACCACCATGTCCGCCATCACCATGCCATCCACACCCGCTTCCACCGGTTCAACTCCGCGTCCCAAAGCGGTCGATTGCCGGGCCGTGCAGAAGAGCTACGGCACCGGCCAGGCCGTCGTCCGGGCGCTCCGCGGCGTCGACCTTGATGTCTATTCGGGCGAGCTTCTGATGCTGGTGGGCCCTTCGGGCTGCGGCAAGACGACGCTCATCTCGATCATCGCGGGCGTTCTTGACCGCGACGCCGGCGAGTGCCGCGTCTTCGATCAGGACTTTGAGAAGCTCTCGCCCTCGGCCCGCGTCCGCTTCCGCGGAAAGACCATCGGCTTTGTCTTCCAGTCGTTCAACCTGATCCCCACGCTCACGATCGCCGAGAACGTCGCGGTGCCTCTGCTGCTTCAGGGAGTCTCGCGGTCCGAAGCCATCGACCGCGCCCGCGCCATCCTCGAGAAGGTCGGCCTCGGCGACCGCTGGCGCGATTCCTCGAACAAGCTCTCCGGCGGCCAGCAGCAGCGCGTTGCGATTTCCCGCGCCATCGTCCACAGCCCCAAGCTCATCGTCTGCGACGAGCCCACCAGCGCCCTCGACCACGCCACCGGCGAGAAGGTCATGGAGCTTCTTAAGGAAGCCGCGGTCGGCGAAGGCCGGAGCCTCATCGTCGTCACGCACGACAACCGAATTTTCCAGCACGCCGACCGCATCGCCCACATGGACGACGGCCGCATCGACAAGATCGTCACCGACCCCTCGCAGCTCTGAACGCGCACCAAGCCCCTCGACGAATTGGAGCACGCCATGTCCGCCATCATCAAGTTCGCGTCCGACACCGCCAAGACCTACACCATCCCCTTGCTCGCCATTGCCGGCATGGGGATGGCCGCATTCACCGTCGTCAAGTCCTCGCGGCCCACCATCCCGACCCCGCCCGTCAGCGAGCCGCCGAAGACACCGTTTGAAAGCTCGGTCGCCGGATCCGGTATCGTCGAGCCCAACTCCCAGAACATCGCCGTCGGCACGCCCGTCGCCGGCATCGTCCAGTCCGTCGCCGTCCGCGCGGGCGACGACGTCAAAGCCGGCGACACGCTCTTCACCATCGACTCGAGGGAGATCCAGGCCGAGCTCGCCGCTCGCCAGGCCGCTCTGGCCGCACGGCAGGCGGCCCTCCGGGTCGCCGCGGCCAGGCTCGAAGCGCTCCGCGCGTACCCGAGGCCGGAGTCCATCCCGCCCGCGGAAGCCAAGGTCGCCGAGATCGCGGCTCTCCTCAGCGACGCCGAAGCCCAGCTTGCCAAGTGGGAGAACGTCGCTGATCCCCGCGCCGTCTCCGAGGACACCGTCAACCAGAAGCGCTTCGCCGTCCAGACGCAGAAAGCCCGCCTCACGGCCGCTCAGGCCGACCTCGCCCTCGTCAAAGCCGGGACGTTCAAGCCCGAGATTGATTCCGCACAGGCTTCCGTCGATGAAGCCGCGTCCACCGTCGCCACCGCGCAGGCCGACCTTGACGCCATCCGCGTCGAACTTGACCGGCGCACGGTGAAAGCGTCCGTCACCGGCAAGGTCCTCCAGGTAAACATCCGCCCCGGAGAGTTCGCTCAGGCCGGCGCGGTGCAGACGCCCCACCTCATCTTGGGGTCACTCTCCCCGCTGCACGTTCGCGTCGATGTTGACGAGAACGAAGCGTGGCGCGTCGGCGAAGGCCGCAACGCGGTGGCTTTCCTCCGCGGCAACAGCGACTTCAAGGCTTCGCTCAAATTCGTGCGGTTCGAGCCGTACATCGTGCCCAAGAAGTCCCTCACGGGCGAAAGCACCGAACGCGTCGACACCCGCGTCCTGCAGATCATTTTCGCGGTCGACCAGGCTGACTTCCCCATGTTCGTGGGGCAGCAGGTCGACGCCTACATCGAAGCCGCGCCCCGCCGCGCGAGCAAAGGCGAGCAGCCGTTCCCCGCGGCATCGCCCGCCAAGTAGAACACCGACCGTCCGTTCTCTAAACTCTCCCGCTTCGCCACGCGCGAGGCGCAAAGCACCAGCTTTCGACAGGAACCCCATGAACCGCTCGTCCACGACCGCCGCTCTCTCAGCCGCCGCTCTTGCGCTTCTCGCGGGCTGCACCGTCGGCCCCGAGTACGCCAAGCCCGGGATCGAGATTCCCGGTTCGTTCACCGCAGGGCAGGAGATCTCCGCGAACATCCCGCGCGATGACTCCAAGGTCGCCCCGCCGCAGCCGGCTCAGCTTCCCGTGGCCAGCACCGCCGATCTGGCGAACTGGTGGACCACCATGGGCGACGAGACGCTGACCGGGCTCATCGGGTCCGCGCTGCAAGCCAATCACGACATCCGCCTCGCGGTTGCGCGTCTGGACGAATCGCGGGCGCTCGTGGGGATCGCCCGAGCGGATCGCGGCGTGCAGATCGACGCGGACGGACGCGTTTCCCGGAGCCGAAGCAGCGAGACGACCACCAACGGCTCGCGATTCCAGTCCGACGTGGACGATGAGTTCCGCGCCGGCGTCAGTGCTTCGTGGGAGGTTGACTTCTTCGGCCGCGTGCGTCGATCCGTGCAAGCCGCCCGCGCGGACCTCGATGCGGCCGAAGCGTCGGTGAACGACGCGCATGTGCTCATCGCGGCGGACGTCGCGCAGCGCTACGTCGAACTCCGCGGGGCGCAGCAGCGGCTTGAGGTCAACCGCCGCGCCATCGCCGTTCGTGAGCAGACGCTCGATCTCTCCAAAGCCCTGCTGAAGACGGGCCTCGCTGCCGAATTCGATGTGGCTCAGGCCGAAGCCGAGCTTGCTTCGAGGCGTGCGGCTTCCCCGGTCTTTGAAGCCCAGATCCGCCAGAACGCGCACGCGCTCGCGGTACTCTGCGGCAAGTCGCCGGCGGACCTCCTTGAGCTGACGACGGCTTCGGGACCGATCCCCGTTCCGCCCGCTTCGCTTGCTCTGGGGGTTCCGGCGGACCT
>JBIKTT010000129.1:0-6303 GCA_044347925.1 Phycisphaerales bacterium | reverse complement strand
ACCGACGACCTCTGACCGTCCCGCAGACTCAAATCTGTGCTTCGCGGCGACGTGTTCCCGCCGCGACCCCGCCGACGTACACTCGCGTCGAATGACCGAAGCGTCCAAGCCACACGTTCAGCTCTTCACCGATGGCGCCTGCCTTGGAAACCCCGGCCCGGGCGGCTGGGCGTACGTGCTCAAGCACCCGGCTTCCGGAAGCAAGCGCGAAGACTCCGGCGCCGAGCCTCAGACCACCAACAACCGGATGGAGCTCCGCGCCGTGATCGAAGGCCTGGCCGCGATCACCCGTCCAAGCCTCATCGACCTCACCAGCGACTCCCAGTACGTGCTCAATGGCCTCAAGGAATGGATGAAAAGCTGGAAGAAACGCGGCTGGAAGACCTCGACCAAGGAACCCGTCAAGAACGTCGACCTCTGGCAGATGCTCGACGTCCTCGTCGCCCGCCACGAAGTCCGCTTCCACTGGATCCGCGGCCATACCGGCCACGCCGAGAACGAACGCTGCGATGAGCTGAGCGTGATCGCGGCCGAAGCCGTCAAACGCGGCGACCAGAGCGTCGCCCGCCCCATGCCGAAGATCGAGGGCATCGCTCCGACCACCCTCCTGTGAAAAACGGCACGCCCCGCGCTCTCGCGCAGGGCGTGCTCGTTCAACACCGTCGGTTGATGCTCTCGAATGTCGGCCCGACGCGACCTCGCCGCGTCCTGACGCCTTTAGCACCCCGTCTCGAACGCGAGCACGAACGCGTCATAGTCGAAGAAGTCCCCGAACCCGTCCCCGTTGAAGTCCGCTGTCTTCCCCGGAGGGCAGACGCCCGTCTCAAAGCACGTCACGTAATCGTCGTAGTCGAAGAAGTCCAGGAAGCCGTCCTCGTTGAAGTCCGCGGGGCAGCTCCGGAACTCGCGAGCCCCCATGTCGACGATCGGAGCAACCCCAAGCCCGATGTCCGTCGTCGCCGGGTCGTCAAACCGCCGGTCGCGACGTGACAGATCCAGCGGCGTGACTTCTCCGAGGTTGTTGTCGATGTCGACGTCCGCGAAGTCGATCGTGATCCGGCTGTTGTCACCCGCGTCGATGCAGGGCGAGTCCGGCTGAAGCGACAGGTCGTCATCGGTCGTGCCCACCACGCCGTCCGCGCCGTCTGCATCGACGAAGAGCGGGTTCCGGCTCGTGCACCCCGGCCCGCGGCCGATGTAGTTGGATGGCAATCCCTGAACGGCGGAATAGTTGACGTTGATCGTCCCCGAGAGCGGGTACATGTTGCCCTCGAACGTCGTCGTGCCCGCGTCCGTGTCCGTGTTTCCCCAGAAGATCGAGTTGTCGATCGTCACGGTCGAGCCCGCCGTCGCGACCAGGCCGCCGCCGGCACCCGATGAATTGCCCGCGAAGGTGCAGTTGTCGATCCGCGTGTCGTTGAAGGACCCGAACGTCAGGATCGCGCCGCCGTTGACGCCTGCCGTGTTCCCCGAGAACTCGCAGTTGTAGAACTGGTTCCACCCCGACCCGTTCAGCGAGTAGACCGCTCCGCCGAACGTCCCCGCCGAGTTCCCGATGAACCTGCAGTTCCCGAACGCCACCTGCGACCCGTTCGCGCCGCGGAAGTACACCGCGCCTCCGAATGTCGGCGTCTCGTTGTTCCGGAACTCGCAATTCGTGAATCGCGCGAGCGAACTCGCCGCGAAGAACGACACCGCTCCGCCCTCGAGTGCGCGGTTGTCGCGAATCAGGCAGTTGCGGATCCTCGGATTCGCGCCGTTGATCCAGATCGCCCCGCCCCCGGCGTCAAACCCGCTCCCGTCCGCGTTGCCGCCGGTGATGACGAACCCGTCCAGAATCGCCGATGAAAACACCGACTCTGCCTCGACCACATGGTACGAATTGTCATCAGTGTCTCTGGTCCCGATGTTCCCGGAGAGAAACGACGGGTTCCCGTCGATGTTCGTCCGATCCGCGAGGCGGGTTTCGTTCCCCGCAAACCCACCGTAGATCGCCAGGTTGCTCTTCATGCGAAAGCTCGCCGAGCGGTCCAGCCCGGCGGTCGGCCGGTACGTGCCCGCCGCCACCCAGATCTCCGTCGTCGTCCCGTTGAAGTTCGCCGCCGCGATCGCATCATCAAGCCGCCGCACCGCACGGCCCCAACTGGATCCGTCGTTTCCGGGCGCCGTGTCGTCGACGTAAAGCCGCTGCTCCGTCGCGCCCCGGTACCGCAGCTGCACCCCGCCCACCCGGGCCGTCCCGCCCGCGTTGAACACCGAGATCGTCAGCGTCCCGCCGTTCACCACGACGTTGTGCACCGCGTGCGTCACGCCGGCCGTCAGAGTGTTGCTCCCGGGGCCTCCCGAAACCGACTGCAACCCCTCCGCCGCGCCCGTCACGCCCACGTTGCACGAATCAACCCCGAACGGCGAACACGCGTACGTGTACACCGTGTACGTCCCGTTCCGAAGCGAGTTGAACGAAAGCGTCATCGTCGTGTTCACGTTCGAGTTCAGGCCGTCCCCGAGCAGCCGGTCATAGTCCCCCGACGTGCTCGCGCTGTCGAAGAAGTACCCCGAAGCCAGGTTCGAGACCGTCAGGTCCGCCGACGTCGTGTTCCCGTTCGTGTCCGTCAGGTTGGACGCAAACGCTCCGATCCCGAGGGTGTCCCACGTCCCGGGCATGTCCGCCGCCCCGAGAAAGCCCGTGGATGGCGCTCCCGTCCAGCTTCCCGCCGTCGCGACGTTGAAATCAAGACTGAAGTTCTGGGCTTGCACGCCCGCAGCCGGCACCGCCGCCAACGCAAGAAAGCACATCGACCGTTTCATGCTCATGAGGAATGACTCCAAAGGGGGACTATCGGACAAGCGTTCAAAGCCGCGCCCGGGGCCGGTTTTTCCCGCCTCCAAAGACGAACCCCGCGCCTTCGCGCGGGGTTCGGGTTCAGTCAGCATCAATCACCAAGCTCAGCACCCCGCCTCAAACGCCTGAACGAAGTCGTCGTAGTCGAAGAAGTCCACGAAGTCGTCCCCGTTGAAGTCGGCGGTCTTGCCGGGAGGGCAGGTGCCCGTCTCGAAGCAGTTGACGTAATCGTCGTAGTCGAAGAAGTCCAGGAAGTTGTCCCCGTTGAAGTCCGCCGGGCACGGTGCAGAGAAGCTGATGTTCAGCGTGCCCGTCCCGCGAGCGCTCAGGTACCCACCCACGCGGATGCCATACTCCCGTCCCGCCACCACCGGATAGTTCTCGATCCGCGACTGGAAGCCGCAACCATCGTCGTTGCACGTGAGGTAAACCGGGCGGCCACGCTCGCAAGGCGTGCCGGAGTAGAGCGCGAGCTTGGTGTCAAACCCGGATCCGCAGGTGTCGATCGTGATCGTCCCGCTCTGCGTCGCGGTGTAGACGTACCACAGGTCGCCGTTCACCTGGTTGTCGACGCCGTTGTTCGTGCACTGCGAGAGCACGGGACCGTCCGTCGTCGCGAACCGGTTGTCGAAGGGGTACGAACCCTCCGTCACGCCCAGAGCCTCTTCGCACTCGTTGTTGACCGGGCCCAGGTTCAGCTGGTAGTTTCCGGTCGCATCGTCATACCCGGAGACCCGGATGTAGTACGTCTCGCCCTGAACCGCGTTGACCGTCACCGAGCTGCTGCGAGAGCCTGAGCACGCCGTCCCCGCGTCCGCATCGTCATCGCACGCGATCTGCGTCCCCGTCCCGCTCGGGCAGGAGTTCGTGTCGTAAACCGAAAGGACGGTGTCGTACGACGAGCCGCACGTCGAGATCACGATCGGACCCGTCGCGGCCGCGACCCACTTGTACCACACGCTCGGCGTGAACTGGCTGCTCCCGCACGTCGCGTTGCCGTCAAAGCTCGCGTGCGTGGTCGAACCGCGTTGCACGCCGGGCGTGATCACGCGGGCGAACTGACACCGGTCGTTGCCCGGCCGGAACTGGATGTTGTAGCCGCCGCTCATGTCGCCGTACGGAAGGAACGCGTTCAGCTCAAGCTTGTACTGCCCGGCCGGGATGTGCACCAGGTTCGGAGACTGGCCGCCCACGACGTACCCGTTCGTCACGCGGTTCCGCATCGCAAGCTCGATGGACCCGCCGGGAGAGTTCAGCGAGTAACCCCCGCCGTACTCCACGTCCAGATCGGTGTCCGAATCGAAGTTGACCAGAAGCGTCGCCTCGGCGGCGCCCGCTTCACCCTGCGACTGGGCGAACGACTGGCCGCTGAACGAGCCCGACATGATCCAGTTCGTCAGGCCCCAGTTGTTGCTCGCACTGGCGTGCCCACCGTTGCTGAAGTTCTTGGTGGCGCTCAGGGTCGCGCCCGAGATGCTCGCCGACGTCTGCTGATTCGTCCCCGAACCGTCGCCGGCCGTCGCCCGGGCGGCCGCCGAAGCGGAAACCACCGTCACCTGACCAAAGGCCGTGCCCGCCGTCGCCGCCAGAAGAATCGCCGCAGTCATCGTCCGCATGGGTGCTCTCCGTGTGTCTCTGAGATCGCAAATCGCGTCCCGTGCACACAGTGGCGAGCACCTGACCCCGTCAAGCTAGTCATTCCCGACGAATCTGGACGCCGGGGGTTCCCCGTGGGCCGCTGGTCGGCCTATTTCTTCTCCCACCACCGCCAGACCGGGCCCCCGTCCGCCGCCAGCTTCTCACCCTTGATCCCGGCCCGGATCAGCTCGATCGGGATCGAGTTGTACTGCAGCACCCCGTCGTGGAGGGCTTTCTCCGTCATCCCCGGCACCACTTCCGCCTGCAGCGCCCGCATCTGAAGCCCGCCGATCATGTACGCGCACTGATACAGCGGGGAATAGTCGCCGCCGATGTACCGCCGCACCTCGCTCGTCGCTCCAAACCGCTCGTGCCCGACGCGATCAACCAGGTACGTGATCATCTCTTCCGGCGACATCTCACCCAGGTGGTACTTGAGGCTCACGATGATCCGGGCGCACCGGTGCATCCGCCAGAACAGGATCCCGATCTTGTCCATGTTGACGTCAGCACCCATCGCCCCCGCCCAGCCAAGGTCAAGGAACCGGAACTCCCAGTACAGAGCCCATCCCTCGATCAGGAACGGGGTCGAGAACTCCTGCCGGTAGGACCGCACACGCTCCGCGTAGAACCCCTGCAGGTGGTGCCCGGGGATGAGCTCGTGCGGCGTCACGTTGTGCGTGAAGTGGCGGTTGTTGCCGCGGAGCGACATCAGCTTGTCGCCGTGGCTCATCGCGTCCGTCGGATACGACACGCCCATGTACTGCCCGCCGTACACCGCAAACGGCCAGTTGCGCTGCAGTTCCGGCGTGTGCATCTCGATCCGCCAGGAATCCTCGCAAAGCTCGGGGATCGTGATCAGGTCGCGGTCGCGGAGAAACTTGATCGCCGCTCGCGATTGGTCGCGCACAAGCGTGTCCTGCGATCCGATCGGAGCGCCGCTCCGCTTCACCTTCGCGAGCGCCGCTTTCCAGTCATCCCCGAACCCCAAAGCATTGCTGGCTTTCTTCATCTCCGCTTCGCACCAAGCGAACTCGGACTCGGCCATCTGAACGAACTCTTCCGGCGTCGCCGCGACGTGCTCGGCTTTGAGGTCCGCGAGCAGAGCTTCGCGTCCGATCGGGTCGCCGATCAGCGGGTCGTCCGGCTTGCCCCTGACGCCGGCGATCTCTTCACGCATGTACTTGGCGTAATCGTTCAGAGCAGTCTCGACCTGCGGCTTGATCTCCTTCATCCACCAGGAGAACTCCGGCTTGAACCCCTCGTTGTACTCGCACCAGTCGCGGAACGCGCCGAGGACCCGCTCCGTCGTTCTCGACACGCGGAGCGCAAGCACCGGTGAAACCTTCAGAGCGTCCGGAGCTGCGTCGGCTTTCCGGCCGGCTTCGACCGCTTCCTTCGCTTTCTTCACCAGTTCCGCGACCGTGCTGAGCTTTTCCGCCGCCGCGGCACCATCAAACTCCTCAAGCCTGCGCCGCGACCACTCCAGGTCCTGGATCGCCCGCCGGAATGGGAGCAGCGGCTCCATCTCCTTCAGACGGTCACGGTCCAGCTTCAGCCGCGCCAGCCGATTCTCAAGCGAGTTCCGAAGCAGGATGTAGTCGATCTTCCCCTGTTGCCCCAAACTCTCAAAGTTCACCTTCTTCAGCGAAGCCTGCCATTGCTCGACAAACGCTTGCTGCCGATCAAACCGCTCCTCCGACCAAGCGACCCCGTGAAACCGCGACACGTACCGGTCGTCGGTCGTGAAAAGCTCGATCATCGCCCGCAGGTCCGGGCCGTCGCTTGCCGGAACGGCGATCGTGCCCAGAGGACCGGCAGTT
>JBIKTT010000128.1:0-6304 GCA_044347925.1 Phycisphaerales bacterium | reverse complement strand
GCCCGGCCTCATTTGTGCTTGGCTTGTGCGCGTGTGATCCGCGCTTTCGGCCCGCTTCATCCGCGCACGCGAACGGACGGCACCGTGGACCGCGAGGAAACGGAGTCCCGCGCAGGCCGAAGCCAGAATCAAAGCCAGCAGAGCTGTGCTCGGTCACGTCAGCCACCGTTCCACTCCGGACAAACGTGTCTCAAGCTCGGAAAGAACCGTCGCCGATCCGGACAGAACCCGTACCTGTCGCGACAGGAGCCGTTCCTGTCCGCACGGAAGCCCGTTCTGTCGCGACGAGGGCGGCTCCCCTCCGGACAGGGACCCCCACCACCC
Organism: Phycisphaerales bacterium; assembly: GCA_044347925.1. GTDB lineage: Bacteria > Planctomycetota > Phycisphaerae > Phycisphaerales > UBA1924 > UBA2396. The sequence goes on along the minus strand of JBIKTT010000128.1, from coordinate 5,980 downwards.
ACTCCCCCACTCCGCACTCCCCACTCCCCAACACGCGTTTCTCCGCGTCCCTCCGCGCCTCCGCGTTCAACCGCTTCTACTTCTTCCGCTTCACCGGAACGTTCGCCGTCGCGGCGGCTCCCGAAGCGTCCTTCACCACGACGTACAACCGGTACGAGTCCGCCGAGTCCGGCAAGCGGACTTCCGCGCGGCCCGCGTCTTTCCCCTCCAGCGCCTTGACCGCGCCGGCATACACCTTGAGCGGCGGGATCGCGTCGCCGCCGTTGGCGTGCACCGCCGGCTCGCCCATAAGGGTCCATGTGTACGTGAGCTTGCGGCCTTCGGGGTCTGCGGCTTTCACCGACGCCGTGAACGGCTTGCCCGCTTCGAATTCCGTCCCGCCCTCGACCACAATGGGCTCGATCGTCGGGCACCGGTCCGCCGGCGGCTTGCCCGACCAGAACTCGGTGAGCACATCGACGCCGCCCGTTCGCGCGCCATCCGCGAGGAACAAGCCGAACCACGTATCGGTCGCTTCCTGCTTGTGGCCCCAGATGAACGCGTACGACCCCAGGCACATGCCCTTGGACTCGACAACGGCGGCCTGGTACGACTCGCGGTACTGCTCGGCTTTCTGGGTGCTGGTGGGCTCGAGCGGGACCTTCCACGCGGTGAGGGGCGATTCCCACTGGCCGCGCGGGCCGAACTCGGTCAGGATGTACGGCTTGGTGCCGCCGCGCTCGCGGTACTCGCGCGGCAGGTGGACCGCCGGGCCGTAGGAATTGATCCCGATGATGTCGATCGCGGGGCACAAGCGGTGGATGTTCTTGATCTTGGCAGGGCTCGCGCCGGCGATCACGGTCATCGTCGGATGGTTGGGGTCGAGTTCCTTCACCATCGCGGCCAGCGAGTTGATCGCGGACCAGATCGCGGCGTTGTCACCCTCGGCTTCCATCTCGTTGCCGATGCCCCACGCGAGCAGCGCCGGGTGGTCCTTGTACTTCAGCACCGCCTGGCGGCACTCCTCGAACTGCTTGGCGACCTGGTCGGCGTTGTTGTAGTTGAACCCGTGCCGCTCATGGCCAAGCCACAAGCCCGCGGTGACCGTCAGCCCGAGCGCGTGGGCTTCGTCGAGATGCTTGCCGAGCGTCTCGGCCCCCCACGTGCGGATCGAGTTGCCGCCGGACTTCTTCAGAAGTTCAAGCTGAGTCTGGCCGCCGCCGCCCTTGATGAAGTACGGCTTGCCGCCGCGCTCAAGGGTCCAGGCTTCGCCGTTGCGGACGATCTTGACCGGGACCGGCTGGGCGGACGCGAACGATGCCAAGAACAACGCCGATGCGAGAGCGATGGTGCGCATGGAAAACCCTAGACGTTCAGCCCGCCGCCAAGTTCGCGCCGCTCACGGTTGTAACGAAATTACAGGTGAAATCCGCGTGCCAAGAAAAAACCCGCTCGTGCGAGCGGGCTTTTGAGCGGAGGCGATTGGGAGAAGTGCTCAGGCGGAGAAGCTGCTGCCGCAGCCGCAGGTGCTCGTGGCGTTGGGGTTGTTGAAGACGAACCCGCGGCCCATGAGCTCATCCTTGAAGTCGACGGTCACGCCGGAGAGATAGAGGAGGCTCTTGGGGTCGCAGATGATGCGGACGCCGTGCATCTCGATCACTTCGTCGGTCTCCTTGACCGTCTCGGTGAGGTCGAGGATGTACGAGAAGCCGGAACAGCCGCCGCCCTTGACGCCCACGCGAAGGTGGACCTTCGCCGGGTCAAGCTCCTGGTCGGCGATGATCTTCTTGATCTCCTTGGCGGCAAGCTCGCTGAGGATGACGGAGGAGGAGTCGGTTTGGGCGGGGGTCTGGGTGCTGGTCGTCATGGCTTGTGCTCCGGACAGATCGGGCTCGGCGGCCCGGCTTTTCTACGTTGGAACGAGGTTTCGGGTTCGTATGCGGGTCGGGCCGACGGACGGCCGGGGGTCAGGCTTTGGCGTGCTCGTGATCGGCGACGGGCAAGCCGTTCTTCTTGCGGTAGTCCTCGACCGCGGCTTTGATCGCGTCCTCGGCGAGCACCGAGCAGTGGATCTTGACCGGGGGGAGGCTGAGCTCCTCGACGATCTGGGAGTTCTTGAGGTCCTCGGCCTGCTCGAGCGTGCGGCCCTTGATCCACTCGGTCGCGAGCGAAGAGGAAGCGATGGCGGAGCCGCAGCCGAAGGTCTTGAACTTCGCGTCCTGGATGGTGCCGTCCGGCCCCACCTTGATCTGAAGCTGCATCACGTCGCCGCACTCGGGCGCGCCGACCAGGCCCACGCCGATGTCCTTGCGCTCCTTGATCTCCTTCTGCGTGCCGAACGTGCCGACGTTGCGGGGATTCTCGTAGTGGTCGATGATTTTGGGGCCGTAAGCCATGGCAAATCTCCAAATTCCAAATGGCCAAATGGCCAAATCAGAGAGTTCGAGCGGGTGCGGTCTTCGTGAGAATGGATCCGATGATGAGCTTGATTTCCGCAAGCTCCGCGAGCAAAGGTAGGAGTCGTGAATCCGGAATCCACTTTCGTCTGAGGATGAGACGTAGCCAGTATCGTGTCTCGACCAGTTCCTTGTTGGCAATCGCGAGCGACTTGCGGAAGTCCTTGGTGGACATAGCCTCCGCCGCCTCGGCCAGATTGGCACCGACCGACGATCCTGAGCCAGCGAGTTGATCAATCACTCGTGGGAAACGGTCGTCAGCGGCGAGTTGCTCCGCGACCTGCAGGCAGCGATCCGCAAATACCTCGGACCGTTCAAGAAACTCGAGTTGAAGGCGGCCTTTTCCCATTTGTGCATCGATAACAAGCTTTGGCCATTTGGCCATTTGGTTCTTTGGTCATTTTTTAGTGGTGAGCCCATTCGACCTTCGACAGGTCGATGCCTTCCTTGTGCATGTCGTAAAGCGGGCTCATCTCGCGGAGGCGGTTGACGCTGGTCACGATCTTCTCGATCGCGTAGTCGATCTCGGCTTCGGTCGTCCAGCGGCCCAGGCTCATCCGCAGGCTGCTGTGGGCGAGATCGTCGCCGACGCCGATGCCCTTGAGGACGTAGCTGGGTTCGAGGCTCGCGCTGGTGCACGCCGAGCCGGAGCTGACGGCGATGTCCTTGACCGCCATCATCAAGCTCTCACCCTCGACGAACCCGAAGGAGATGTTCGCGATGTGCGGCAGGCGCTTGTCCGCATGGCCGTTGACCGTGCACATGTCGACCCGCTTGGTGATCTCGCGTTCAAGCTTCTGGCGAAGAGCGAGCAGACGGACACCTTCCTGCTCCATCTCCTGCATCGCGATCTCGCACGCTTTGCCAAGGCCGACGATGCCGGGGACGTTCAGCGTGCCGGGGCGGAAGCCGCGTTCCTGACCGCCGCCGTCGTAGAGAGCCTGAAGGCGGACGCGCGGACGCTTGCGGCGGACGTACATCGCGCCCACGCCCTTGGGGCCGTAAAGCTTGTGGCCGCTGAGCGTGAGCAGATCGATGTGATCCCTCTCGACGTCGGTGGGCATCTTGCCGACCCACTGCGTCGCGTCGGTGTGGAAGAGGATGCCGCGCTCGTGGCAGAGTTTGCCGATCTCGGGCACCTCGTTGATGGTGCCGAGCTCGTTGTTGGCCCACATGATCGTGACGAGGATCGTGTCCTCGCGCATCGCGGCTTTCACCATCTCGGCGGTCACGATGCCGTCACGCGGGGGCTCGAGGAAGGTGACATCAAAGCCTTCCTTCTCGAGACGCTTGCAGGGGTCCAGCACCGCTTTGTGCTCGATCGTGCACGAGATGATGTGCCCGCGCTTGGGCTGACCTGCAGGGGCTTTCTCGTACATGTACGCCCCGCCCTTGATGGCGAGGTTGTTCCCCTCGGTCGAGCCGGAGGTGAAGATGATGTCCTTGGGGTCGGCGCCGATGAGCGCGGCGACGCGTTCGCGAGCGAGATCGACACCCTCCTCGGCTTCCCAGCCGAACCGGTGGTTGCGGCTTCCGGGGTTGCCGAAGGTGTTGGTGAAGTACGGAAGCATGTCTTCGACGACGCGCGGGTCGCACGGGGTCGTCGCGGCGTGATCAAGATAGATGCTGGTCGGCGAGGCTTTCGGGGTGCCCATGGGCGTCTCCGCGTTCCAAATGAGTCCAAGACACAACCGGACGTGGCTGCTCTTTAGAATCATTCCAAGGAACTGTACGAGAGATGCACCCGCCGGGCAAGCCGTGCCGGGCCCCGTTTACCCCCACTCACCCCAAGCCCCCCACCCCCCTCCACCGGTATCGGGCTTCGTCCGGTCGGGTCCGCGAACGTCGAGCCCGGGTCACTTGGAGGCGGGCGACGCGGCGGGTGCGGGTCCGAGGAACCACTCGGCGACGCGGGTGTGCATCTCAAGCCAGCCGTCTCCGGCCGGAGGCTGCCCCTCGCGAGAGATTTGGAACCCGTGGTCGCCGGGTACGCGGCTGTACACCGGGTCGCGGCCGACGGCTTTCAGCGTGGCGAAGAGCACATCGGCGCTGGCGGGCAGGACCGCTTGATCGTCGAGGCCCTGCCCGATGAAGACCTTCGCGCGGGTCTTCTTGAGCTCTTCGAGCGGGCTGGTCGCCAGAAAGCTCGTCCAGCGACGGTGCGGGTGGCCGAGGAAATCGTTCTCGGCGCTGTCGGGAGCTCGAAGCACGTTCTCCCACTGCTCGAGCAGCAAGTTCACACACGCTTGGGGATCAGGATTCCCGCCGCCGCAGAAGACGCCGCGACGGGCGAGCTCGATGAGATCGTAAAGCTGCGTCGGACCACCGCCCGCGAGCGTCGCGACATGCGTCACGACAGGATTGTCGGCCGCGACCTTGCAGGCGACGAGACCGCCCTCGCTATGCCCGACGATCAGGACACGCGACGGATCCGCGCGGGGAAAGGTGAGCGAAGCGTGCATTGTCGCGGAGACAGCGGCGGACCACCGCGGAAGGGTGTGCTCTTCGCGGAACTCACGCGACGCGTCGACGGCTCCACCGGGCTGCTTGGGGCACTCCATGAAACGAACGCCCGGTTTTTCCGCGATGACGACGATCGCTCGGTCGTTCGCGGCTTTGGCGATGACGCCTTGTCCGCCGGACGCGGCTGCTCGTTCCACCCCATCCTGCTCGACGCGGGTGAAGACGGATTGCGACCCCGAACCTTGAACGTAGAGGATGATCGGAAGTTTGGTCTCGTCGCCCGCCTTGGCTTCGGGCACCCTGACGTAGAAGACGATCGAGCGATCAAACTCATCGGTGGTGAAGTAACGGACGAACGAAGTGCCGGGGAGCGGCGTCGGGTCCTTCACCGCTTGGTGTTTGCCCGGACGCGGAGCGGGAACAGGCGTCTCGACCCCTGGAAAGGCTTCCGGTTGACCATCGGCCCGCCCGGCGGGGGCGGCCAGGTGAGAGAAAAAGGTCAGGACGAGGATCGAGACGGTGTAAAGCATAAACGACCCAGATGCACGACCCACCGGTTTCCGGCGGCGAGGGCTCGTCCTTCGAGAAACATCCGGTTCGGGGGATCTGGGCGGAGTTCGCCGGATTCGATCCAAACTCACGTCCGAAACGGCTCCGGCTCGCCTCCTTTCTTGAGAGAACGCCGAAGATCCCCTGCCCGGGTCCCGTGCCGGAGCTTCCGTTTCTCAAGCGGCAGGAGCAGTGCGATGAAGACGACCTTTCGGACGCTTGGAGCTGGTGCGTGCGTCGCGATGCTCGCCGGAGCGGCGGCGGCGCAGGTGGAGTACTCGTGGCGCTACTACCGGCCCGGGAACACCGGCATCCAGGGCGACTTCAACGAAGCCATTCACATCGGCACCGACGGTGATCCGTGGATCAGCGGGTATGACCCGATCGCGGAGGAGGGCGGGATCGCGCGGTTCATCCAGTCGGAGAACCGGTGGTTCAACGTCTCGAACATCGACTACGCGGCGATCGGGAGCGCGAACGATGTGGGTGCTTCGCGCGTGAGCGACATCGTGCCGGACGCTTCGGGCAATCTC
>JBIKTT010000127.1:0-6317 GCA_044347925.1 Phycisphaerales bacterium | reverse complement strand
ACTGGTACGCCATGGCTTTGGCGATCTGGTGCGTGTGGCCGAGGTCGTGGACGACCCACGATGCGACGAGCTGGGCGAGGGTGACCGGGCCAAGGTCGGGGTGAGCCCCCTTGGACGCGAGCTGTGCCGGGGTCAGGTGCAATCCGCGAAGCTCGGCGAGGTTGGCTTCCCGGCGGAGGGCGAACTCGGTGAGCAGGTCATCCATCGTCCGCGAAGCGTTGAGCGTGTACATCGCGTAGCGGTCGAAAGCCGCGAAGGGCTTGCGGTCGCCGTGCTCGAGGATGTGTTTCGCACGCACCAGCCAGTTGTGCTTCTCGCCCTCGATGAGGTGCCCGACGACGTCGAAGGGGCTGAACGTGTCGGGGCCGTAGTTGCTCTTGGCCCAGAAATCGCTCACGCCGCGAAGCATCGCATCCAGCGTCTTCGGCGTGCGTTCGAGCACTTCGACGGAGCGTTCGAGATCGAAGGACATGGAGACCGCGCCGGACGCGTCTTCGGCGATGGGCTTGTCGACCGTCGGGTTCGACGAGAGCGATGGCGCGGGGTCGGTCATGCTGAGAGTTTACCGAAGGCCTCGGGATTCCGCACCAGCTTTCGAAATCACCGCGGCAACCTTCCGGGTGCCGCGGCGCGTGATCAGCAGCCAGCTTCGAATTCGCCGACGAACGTGTCGTAGTCGAAGAAGTCGACGAACCCGTCCCCGTTGACGTCAGCGGTCTTGCCGGGAGGGCAAACCACACCCTCGTAACAGGCGACAAACTCGTCGTAGTCGAAGAAGTCGAGGAAGCCGTCGCCGTTGAAGTCCGCACGGCACGGCGGCGGCAGTGCAGGGCTCGCGAAGCGGAAACCTGTGTCCACTTGCTCAATCGCCGGGGAGCCGGAAGCCCAGAAATTCGAGCCAATACCAAAGCGGGCGTTGTTGAAGAACGAGCCACCGCGCTGGAGTTTGTCACCGACAAAGAAACCATCCTCGTTCCACTCCCACACATTGCCGGACATGTCAAATGCGCCGTAGAAGCTGGCAGCTCCCGCCGAACCGACGGTGGTCACATTGCCGTTCTGCCCGTTCCAGTCGCAACCAACGTCGTAGTTGACGACGTTCGGGCCAGGGTTGGCGATGTCGCCGGTCGTGGTTGCGGTCGCGACGGCCGGCACGATGTTGCTCTGCGTCGCAAAGCCCCAGTAGTTGTCGGTGTCGCCGCCCAGGCTGGCGGGCTGGTGATACGCGGCTTTGTACCACTCGTGGTTGGTGGGAAGGAAGACCTGGTTGGGATTCGAGAGGTTGCGCGTGATGGCGACGAGGGTGTTTCCGTTCAAGGTGTACACGCCGCTCTCGGTGCTGCCCGAACCCTGCCCGTTGGTCAGCCAGTTGGCCATGCGGGCCGCGTCGAAAAAGTTCACGAAGTTCACGGGCTTGTTGCCCATGTTGGGCCTCACGGAATAAGTGAATGAGCCGTCCGTGCCCGAACGGGTGATGCCGCCGCGCGGGTTTGTGCCCATGTTGGCGTTGAAGAGTCCTCTGGGGTCGCTCGCGGCGACGGCGTTGAGGAACTCGGCGTACTGCGCGTTGGTCACCTCAAACGTGCCGATGCGGTACTCATACGCGACCGTGCCGTTGCCGAAGGTTGCCGGATCGCCCGCGTTGCCGGCGTTGCCAACGGTCCGAAACTCGAAGGTGACTTGCGCCGAAGCGACGGATGCGCCAAGGCTGGTCACGGCCGCGAGTCCGGCCACACTGATGAGAGACTTCACAGACATAACGTTCTCCTCGGGCTTGCGCCCGCACACACCATGCGGCGACAACGATGTCACCGCCGAACGCCCCCACGAGTTTTCTCAGCCCGGATCGTCAATACCGATGTGAAATCCGGTGATCGCACACGGCCAAGGTTCCGGTCACGGCCGCACGTACGGCCACGCTCAACGAATACTGCATGGAACACCCTCCCCCGGAATCTTTCCGAGATCCCAGTTCCCTTATGCCGCTTCTCGCGTCCCGGCGCCATGTCCACACTTGGGCCAAATTGGCCCTTCAGACATTTGAGACGCCCCGCTCCATGCTCCGATGTCCGCACCCGGATCCGGCATTGCGGACACTCTCTCAGAAAATCGCGAAACTTTGGGTGATGCGCCACAAGGGTGCCGGAGCCCCTCTGTAGCAATCCCCAGAAGGTCTTCTCCTGGCGTCAGTGCGTTATCGTGTCCGCGAGTTCCCGAACCGCTCCCGACCTTTTGGCCGGCCGGAGCGGCGGCGTGGAGCTGCACTCGCATGGACTTCGTTGCGAGTGGCTCGAAGGCTCAACAACTCTCGAAGCCATCTAAAGCGGCTGACTTCGACACCACGGCACCCGGCTCCCATACGGTCGCGGCTTGGTCAGAGGCCGTAGACCTCGCCCAGCTTGCCTTCGAGGTGGCGCATCAGCGGGTCGGCCGAGAGCGGCTTGCCCGTCACCTTCTCGCAGAGTTCCGCCGCGCGGTACCGGCGACCGTGGGCGTGGATGTTGGTGTTGAGCCACTTCTTCAGCGCGGCGAAGTCGCCCTTGGTCAGGCGGGCCGGAAGGTCCTTGATCTTCTTGTTGATCGTCTCCCAAAGCTGCGCCGCGTACAGGTTGCCCAGGGTGTACGTCGGGAAGTAACCGACCAGACCAAAGCTCCAGTGCACGTCCTGCAGGCAGCCGCGGCGGTCGTCGGGGACCTTCACGCCCAGATATTCCTTGTACTTGGCGTTCCACACGCCCGGGACGTCCTTGACCGAGAGCGAGCCCGAGAGCAGAGCCCGCTCGATTTCAAACCGGATCATGACGTGCAGGTTGTACGTCCCTTCGTCGGCTTCGACGCGGATGAAGCTCGGCGTGCAGGTGTTGACGGCGCGGTAGAGGTCCTCGACCTTGGCGGTCTTGAAGGCTTTCGCGTGCGGGCCGTACTGCTTCTTGACGTGGGGGAGAGCCCACTTCCAGAACTCGCGGCTTCGGCCGACCATGTTCTCCCACATGCGCGACTGGCTTTCGTGGATGCCCAGGCTGATATCGCCGGCGAGGGGCGTGCCCGCCGCGGGGCTCTTCTTCGGCAAGCCCTGTTCGTACAGGCCGTGGCCCATCTCGTGCATGGTGCCGTAGAGAGCGTCGGTGAACTTCTCGCCGCGGTAGCGGGTGGTCAGGCGCGTATCGCCCGGGGCGATCCCTGAGCAGAAGGGGTGCGTTGTCGTGTCGAGGCGGCCGGACTTGAGGTCAAACCCCATGGACTCAAGCACGAACAGGCCGAACGCGTGCTGGGCGCCGGCAGGGACCTTGGAATCAAGGATCTTGGTGTTCACCTTGGTCTTGCTCGCGGCGACGCGGTGGATCAGGTCGCTGAGGCGTGCCCGCAGCGGCGTGAAGACCTGCTCGATCTCGGCGGCGGTGATGCCGGGCTCATACTCGTTGAGGAGCGCGTCGTAGGCTTCGCCCCCCTGGGGCACGCCATAACACTGAGCTTTCTGCTTGCAGAGGTCCATGACCTTGGTGAGCCACGGGGCGAACTTCTTGAAGTCGCTCTTCTCGCGGGCGTGCTTCCACTCTTCGGAAGCTTTGCTGGTGGTGACGGCCCATTCCTCGACGAGGCTGGTCGGGAGCTTGGTGGCCAGGTCGTAATCGCGGCGCATCTCGCGGATGTTCGCGGCTTCGGCGGAACCTTCGGCGATGGACTTGCCGACCTCGGCTTCGCACGCGGCGATCAGGTCGCCGATCTTCTTGCTTGTCTTGCGTTCGTGGACGATGCCGGCGAGCAGGCCCTGCTGCTCCGCCCGGGCGTCGACGCCCCCTTCGGGCATGTACGTCTCCTGGTCCCAGCCCAGCAGGGAGGAGATGGATCCAAGGGTGGAAACCTCGCGGACGAGTTTGCACAGATCGGCGTAGTTGCTCATGCCGCGAGGGTAGCCGGGGAGGGGCCCTTGTCGCCCGTCCGCGTCCCCAAGCCTACTTCCCGCCGTCGGGGACCTTGTCCAGGATCCCACGGACGCGGCGGGCGAGCTGCTTGGGGGTGTACGGCTTCTGGAGGAAGGCGATCCCCGTGTCGAGGACGCCCCGCTGGGTGATGACGCTGTCCGTGTACCCGGAGCAGAAGAGCAGATCGATGCTCGGGCGAACGGCCCGGAGCCGCTCGCTGAGTTCTTTCCCGCTCATCCCGGGCAGAACGACGTCCGTGACCATCAGGTGGATCTGCCCCGCGAAAGCGTTGGCGATCGCCAGGGCCTCCTCCCCGCTTGCGGCGACGAGCACGGAGTATCCGAACCCGCGGAGGGCGGCGGTCGCGATCTGACGCACCATCGGCTCATCCTCGACGAGGAGCACCGTCTCGGTGCCGAACCCCGGAGTCTCCTCCTTGGCTCGACCCGCACGCTCCGCCTGCCCGTCCACGCGGGGCAGGAAGATGCGGAAAAGCGTCCCCTTCCCGGGTTCGGAGTAAAGCCAGATGAACCCGCCCGCTTGCCGGATGATGCCGTAGCAGGTCGCCAGTCCAAGCCCGGTGCCCTTCCCCCCTTCCTTGGTGGTGAAAAAGGGCTCGAAGATGTGCTGCTGGATCGACGTGTCCATTCCGACGCCGGTGTCGCTGACGAGAAGCATGATGTACCGGCCGGGCGCCACGCCCTCGTAACCGCGTGTGTACTCCTCGTCCAACTCGGCGTTGGAGGTCTGGATCGTCAGGATCCCGCCTTGCGGCATCGCGTCGCGAGCGTTGGTCGCCAGGTTCACCAGCACCTGCTCAAGCTGTCCGGGATCGATCCGCGTGACGCCGGTGTCCGTCGGAAGCGAAGTGACGAGCTGGACGTCCTCGCCGAGAAGCCGCTTGAGGATCGGCACCAGGTCGTGGACGAGGGAGTTGATCTCCACGGTGCGAGGTTCGATGACCTGCTTGCGGGCGAATGCAAGGAGGTGCTGGGTGAGCACCGCCGATCGGTTCGCGGCTTCGCGGATGGTCCTGAGGTACTCGCGAGAGCTTTCCGTCAGGCGGGACTCCATGTCGATGAGGTCGGCGCTCCCGATGATGGCGGTGAGGAGGTTGTTGAAGTCGTGCGCAACGCCGCCAGCCAGCCTTCCCAAGCTTTCGAGCTTGCGTGACTGGAGCAGATGTTCTTCGAGCGTGCGCCGCTCCTGGATGTCCCGCACGAGCCCGACCCACTCGCGGATCGTGCCGTCCGGACCAAGCATGGGAACGCCCCGCATCACGAACCACCGATGCGACCGCGCGGTCCGGCTCCAGAGACGCCCCTCGAACTCGAAAGCCGCGCGCGACTCGCGGGCCGCCTTCCACGACTCCTGCAAGCGTTCGCGGTCGCTCGCGTAGACGGCTTCAAGCCATCCGCGGTCGCGGTGATCGTCCCACGTCTGCCCCGTGTAGTTCTGCCATGAATCCTGCCGCGCGATGAACCGCCCCTCGGCGTCGGTCGTCCAGACGATCGATGCCGTCGCGGTCGCGAGGAGCCGGTAGCGGTTCTCGCTCTCGGCGACCCTGCTCGCCGCCCGATCGCGGTGCATGTGGGAGCGAGCCCGGACGTACGCCATTCCCGCGAAGGACGCGGTGAAGAGAGCGCCGAACGCGCCCGTGATCCACGTCGAGAGATGGGAGCCGGCCTGCTGAAAGGACGCGCCGGTCGCGCATCGGACGTTCCATGTTTGGTCGGCGACCTGAATCGGGAACTCGCGGGTCAGGTCCGGGTCTGCGAAAGCTGGCTCGCCCGATGAGTAAAGCACCACCGAGCTTTCACCCTTCCCGTCCCGGACCTCGAGCGTCAATCCCTCGTGCGTCTCGATGGGAACAAACCGCGAGATCATCGAGTCGATCCTGAAGGGGCAGTAGGTAAAGCCCGTCACGGTCCGCGTTCGCTCTTCGCCGCTTTCGGGCACGCCTCCCGTGGAGTACACCGGAACGAACAGAAGAATGCCCCGATGCTGCTCGGTTTCCGTCTCACCCTTGAGGTTGACGATGGACGTACTGGCCGGTCGCCCCGAGTTCCGTGCTCGCTCCATCGCTCCGCGGGTGGTCGGCTCGGACCACATGTCCCATCCGAGCGCGGCTCGGTTCCTGGGGGTCCCCGGCTCGATGTAGTCCACGATGCTTCGCACGCCTTGGTCTGTCGCGGCCGGCGAAAAACCAAAGCCCTCTCCGAAGCGTTCCCGCATCCGTGCCAGATGGGCTTCGGCCGCCTCAGAACTTCGAAGATACCGCACGAAGCCGATCCCTTCGACGCCAGGAAAGCTCTCGCTCTGCCAGATCCGGGCCATGTACCGCTCGAATTCGTCCGGGGTCACGTCCGCGCTCCCGGAGAAAAGGCCCGCGCT
>JBIKTT010000126.1:0-6334 GCA_044347925.1 Phycisphaerales bacterium | reverse complement strand
TGAAGAAAGGAAGCCCCCGCGTGCTGGCCAATCTCAACGAGCGCGTCGAGCAGATTGCACGGATGGTCGTTCTCTCGGACTCCGGCGATCTGCCGGGCCTGGTTGCTCTGCAGGAGCAGGCGACCGTCCTCGCGTCCGACCTTGAAACCGAGCACGCTTCGCAGCTTGCCGACCTCGCCAAGAAGATCGGCGCACTGGCCGAAGCGATCGTGCTACGCGGAATGCCCGACGTCGATCGCGCATTCCGCGAGATCGGCGAGGTGACCGACCGCCTCCAAGCCGCCATCGCCAACGGTGCACAGCCGCAGACGCCCCAGGCGTCCGGCACGTCCGGCGATGACGAACTTGTCACCGCGTGGATCACCGGCTGCGAGGGCACGCTTACGGACCTTGAAGGAAAGCTCCTCGCGATGGAGCGCACGCCGACCGACCGCGAAGTGATCGGCGAGATCCGGCGGATGATGCACACGCTCAAGGGCGAGTGCGGGGTGCTCTCGCTCCACACCGCGCAGAAGCTGTGCCACGAAGCCGAAACGCTCATCGATCTCAAGATCGACGCCGGTCAGGTGGTTCCGATCGATCCGTTCCTTGGCGTGCTGGACTGGCTCCGCAACTACGTGACGCGGCTCTCGTCGGATCACAAAGCGACTCCGACCGACCACACGCCCGTCATGGAAGCGATCCTCGCCGCCCAGCGGTCCGTGAGCCCGGAGAGCTCGCAGCAGGCCTCCACGACGCCGACGACGCACCCTCCGGTGAATACCGCAGCGACCCCGTCGGCACCCGCCGTGATCGAAGCTCCGCAGGCGACCGTTGCCACGGGACCGGTGGACTCGCCGGCTTCGGTGACCGCGCCTGCGGCTTCAACGGTGACCTCCCCGTCGGACCAGACGGCGATCACCTTCGCGCCCCAAGCCGGGACGGAGGAGAATCTCGCCGACTTCCTCTGCGAGGCTCGCGACCATATCGCGAGCTCGGAGGAAGCCCTCCTGCAGCTTGATCAGGACCGCGAGAACACAGAGCTGATCAACACGGTCTTCCGCGCGTTCCACACGATCAAGGGCGTTTCGGGGTTCATGGCTCTCAAGCCGATCGTGTCGCTTGCCCACAGCGCCGAACAGCTTCTCGACGGCGCACGGAGCGGCACGCTCAAGCTCGGAAAGAACGAGCTTGATCTCACGCTGGCGTCTTGCGACCTGATGACCAAGCTGCTGGGTGTGCTCGAAGGGGCCACGGGCCCGAGCCAGGGCGACTTTGACGCGCTGATCCGCCGGCTCGACGCCGCCGCCGCGGGGACACCCCTTCCCGAAGCCGCGCCGCCCGCACGAGCGGAGATCAAGCCGGCCGCCGAGGCGGAAGCCAAAGCAACCGTCGCGACGCCATCCCCCACCGCCGCCGCCGTCGCGACGGATCGAGAGCATGAGCAGGAAGGCGGGGGCACATCCAAGCTCAAGAAGTCCGACCAGACGGTCAAGGTCAGCACGTCTCGAATGGACAGCCTTGTCACGATGGTCGGCGAGCTTGTCATCGCCCAGCAGATGATCGTGCAGGACGTCTCGACCACGGGCGCGAGCAACCAGCGACTGCACCGCACGCTCAGCCACATGGGCAAGATGATCCGCGACCTGCAGGAAGTCTCGATGTCGCTTCGGATGGTGAACCTCAAGAGCACCTTCCAGAAGATGACGCGGCTGGCTCGCGACGTCTCCCAAAAAGCCGGCAAGCAGATCGAGGTCATCACCGAGGGTGAGGACGTCGAGCTTGACCGGAACGTCGTCGAAGCGATCACCGACCCGCTGGTCCACATGATCCGCAACTCCTGCGATCACGGCGTTGAAGGGTCGGAGGAACGCCTGGCCGCGGGCAAGCCCGCGACGGGTCACGTCGGGTTGCGTGCCTACCACTCGGGCGGCTCGATCGTCATCGAGATCTCCGACGACGGCCGCGGCCTTCGTCGCGAGAAGCTCCTCGCCAAAGCCAAGGCCAAGGGGCTTCTCCCGCCGGACAAGGACGAGGACTCGATGCCGGACAGCGAGGTCTTCGCGCTGATCTTCCTGCCCGGGTTTTCGACGGCGGAGAAGGTCACGGACATTTCCGGACGCGGCGTCGGCATGGACGTCGTCCGCCGGAACATCGAGGCTCTTCGCGGCAAGATCGAGATCCGTTCCACACCGGGCAAGGGCACCACGTTCCTACTGCGTCTGCCGCTGACGATGGCGATCATCGACGGGATGGTGGTCCGCGTGGGCAAGCAGCGCTATGTACTCCCGACGCTCACGATCCAGCAGAGCTTCCGTCCGCGTGAAGACGACATCAAGACGGTGGTGGGCGTCGGCGAGATGGTGAAGGTGCGCGGCTCGATGCTGCCCATCTACCGCCTCAACCGCGTGCTCCAGCTCAACGAGGGCCACACGCGGGTCGAGGATGCGCTGCTGATCGTGATGGAAGCGGACGACTCGCGTTTCTGCCTGATGGTGGACGAGATCCTCGGCCAGCAGCAGGTGGTGATCAAGACGTTGACTCAGACCGGGCAGAACCTTCGGGGCGTGTCCGGCGGGGCGATCCTGGGTGACGGGCGCGTGGCCCTCATTCTTGAAATCGCTCAGGTGAAGGCTCTGGCCACGGAGGGATCGGACGGTCCGGTCTCTCCCGCTCGGATGGAAACAAAGCCCGGCGCACAACGCGCCGCGGCGTGAGGGAAAGGATGACCGATGGCAACGACGATCAAGAACACGATGGAGAACAAGGCTCAGGACGCTTCCGGCCCCGCTCAGAAGGTGCTTTCCTTCGGGCTTGGCAAGGAGGAGTACGGTCTGGACATTCTGGCGGTGCGTGAGATCATCGGGCTGATCGACATCACGCCGCTCCCGCGCACGCCCTCGTACGTGAAGGGTGTGATCAACCTTCGCGGCAAGATCATCCCGGTGATCGAGCTCCGCTCGCGGTTCGGTATGCAGTCCGTCTCGTACACGGAAGAGACCTGCATCATCGTGGTGGACGTTCCCGCGGAGGGCGAGGGTGAGTCGCGCCTGATGGGCGTCGTGGTCGACACGGTCCGCGAAGTGCTCGACATCCCGGTCTCCGCCATCGAGCCCCCGCCGCGGTTCGGCTGCAGCATCCCGCTGGATTACATCACCGGCATCGGCAAGGTGAAGAACAAGGTCGTCGTCATGCTCGACACGACGAAGGTGATGAACCCCGCCGAAGCGACGGCTTTGAACACGGCGATGTCCGAGAACGCCCCGGTCGCCAAAGCCGCCTGAGCATCCACGCCATGATCCGTGACGCGAGCGGCCTCCCAGTATCGAGGGAGGCCGCTCGCTTTGGTTTTGCGGTTCGCTCTGTGCGGTCCAGCGCTTCTCGAAAGCCCACTTGCGTGTCACTACGCATCCAGAAGCAGGGTTTGCGCGCCGATGTCCTGTGGCCGTCCTTTGGCGCGTGGTGGAGTTTCTCGCGCGAGGACGGTCTTTCGACCCTTCAGGAGACATGACCTTTGACCTTCACACTGACGTTGTATCTGTTCGCAGGTCTTGCGGCGGCTTCCTCGGCCGTGGTCGCCCCCATGCAGGACGCGCAACCCGGCACAGCCCCCGAGGCTTCCATCACGACCCCCGCGACCACAGCGAACCAGGCACCCGCGGCGGTCCCCGCCGGCCAGCCTGAGCAGCCCGGCCAGGCACCCGTCGCGAGTGCGGCGGACTCCTCCACACTGACGTCGGACGGTACGTACAAGGCTCCCGAGCTCAGCATCGATCGCCGGCCCGCCTTCGGCCCCTCCGCCGGAAAGACGGATGCTCCCCCCGAAGTAGCGGCGGTCGTAGACGCAAGCCCTCTGACGACGGGTCTCTTCAGCGCCGGAGCCGGACTTGCTCTGCTTCTGACGGGCAGCTTGGCCTTCGGGCTTTCGCGGACGACACGTGCCGACGGGTCCGCCGCTCGTGCGCTCACGCTCGGAACCAAGCTTTCCCTCGGATTCGGCACGCTTGTGACCGGCATTCTCGCGATGTCCGCTCTCAACTCGCGTGGGTCGATGCTCGTGAGCACGGACATCAGCAAAGCCAATCGCTACTCCGACGAGAGTCAGTTGATCGCCGAGCTCGAAGCCGAAGCTCTTGAATGTACCCTCCATGTGTCGGACTTCCTCACGTCGCGTTCGAGTGACATCCTCGCGAAGTACTCCAACGCGATGGCTTCGTTCGAGCTCAAGCAGAGCCTCGTTGCCGGGGCCGTCGACGATCCTCAGCAGGCGGCCCGACTTGCGCAGATCGGGCGTGATCTGGAGGACTACCACGCGAAGTTCACGGAGGTCGTCTCCCTCGTCGACAAGCGAGAAGGCATCCTCGACGACCAGATGGGACCGGCAGTGGCCCGGGTCAACGAGCTTCTCGAAGAAATCGCCCGGACCGCCACTCTCGACGGCGACGTCGCGCTGGCCAACACCGTCCGTGAGCTCACCCTGGATGTGCAGGGTGCCCGTGTGGCGTTCTACAAGTTCCTCCGGTCCGCCGACACCCGCATGTCGGAAGAGGCGATCGCGCTCGCTCGCGACGCGGTGGGTGATCTCGAACGCATCGTGCACGATGTGCAGCACCCGCGTCGACAGGCGTGGCTCAAGGAGGCGACTCAAGCGACCACCTTCTGGATGAGCAGGCTCGAAGAGGCCCAGACGCTTCAGCAGCGCCGGAACGAGCTTGTGAAGGTACAGCTCGCCAGCCTCGCTGCGGACATCGCCGAGAATGCCCACAAACTCGTGATCGCGATTGACGAGTCGAAGGACGCCGCGCTTGCGGACTCCGCAAGCACGGCGGCTCGCAGCGAGGTCCTCTCCACGGTCATCGCAAGCGTGCTTTCTCTGATTGGTGCGGTGCTTGCGGTGGGAATCGCCCGGAGCATCATCCGCCCCGTCTCCGGGATGATCGCCCGTATCTCGGAGATCCGGGCTTCCAACGACCTCACGCGCCGCGTGGATGTCGCTTCGCGTGACGAGATCGGTCGTCTGGGCGAAGCGTTCAACGGCATGGTCCAGACGCTGCACGACATCATCGCCGAGGTGAAGTCGGGCGCGGTGCAGATCGACGCGGGCGGGACGCAGATCGCTTCCGCCAGCCAGTCGATGGCGCAGGGTGCAAGCGAGCAGGCTTCGAGCCTCCAGCAGATCAGTGCTTCGCTCGAGGAGATCTCCGGCCAGACGCAGCAGGCCGCCGAGAACGCCCGTCAGGCCAACGCCCTCGCCCAAGAGAGCAAGCAGTCCGCCGATCGCGGCCAGCACGAGATGTCGCAGATGAACGACGCCGTCAACGCCATCAAGCAGAGCAGCGGCGAGATCTCCAAGATCATCAAGGTCATCGACGAGATCGCGTTCCAGACCAACCTGCTGGCTCTCAACGCCGCTGTCGAAGCCGCCCGCGCCGGAGAAGCGGGCAAGGGCTTCGCGGTCGTCGCCGAAGAAGTCCGCAACCTCGCTCATCGTTCGGCCGAGGCCGCGAAGAGCACCTCTTCCATGATCGAGGAGTCGGTTAAACGCTCCGAAGCGGGCGTGCAGATCGCCGGGCGCGTGGGCCAGTCCCTCGAAGCCATCACGGTCAGCACGAACAAGGTCAGCGCCCTTCTCGCCGAGATTGCGTCGGCGGCGAGTGAGCAGGCCACAGGCGTCGGCCAGATCAATCAGGGCGTCAGTCAGCTCGACCAGGTCACGCAGCAGAACGCCGGCAACAGCGAGGAGCTCGCGTCGTCGGCGGAGGAACTCTCCTCGCAGGTCGCAAGCCTGAACGACCTCGTTGGCCAGTTCAAGGTCTCCGGGGCCACCACCTCCTCTTCACCCAAGAGCAAGGGTGCCGTGGCTTCCCGTACCAATCAGGGATCGGCCAAGCCCGGCAAGTCTGCGCCAGGCAAGGCGCCGGCCAAGACATCTGACGCGGATCAGGTCATCCCGATGAACGACGAGCAGGAGCTCGCGTCGTTCTAGAGCACCGTCTCACGGAGACGCGGGCCAACGCCCGCGCCTCCGCTTGTTGTTCCGAACCGGGGCCGAGATCACACGAGGGGCCACCCGCTCACACGCGGGCTGCCCCCCACGCTCGAGAAAGCAGAACACATGTCAACGCTCACGATCAAGACAAAGATGGCCATCCTTGTACTCGCCACGATGAGTGCATTCAGCGTCTACACCTACTTCAGCCAGCGAACGCTGAGTCGCGTGAAGGTGACAGGCCCGGTCTACACCGACATCGTCAAGGGCAAGGACCTCGTGGCCGACATCCTGCCGCCGCCCGCGTACATCCTCGAAAGCTACCTGACCGCGGTGCAGCTCACTTCCACGAGCGACGCCTCCGAA
>JBIKTT010000125.1:0-6346 GCA_044347925.1 Phycisphaerales bacterium | reverse complement strand
CGGCGGTCCGTTCGGCGATGGGCGAGAGCCATGCGAGCGGTGTTGAACTTGGCCGTTTGGCGGGCTTCGCCGAGTTCGGGGAGCAGAGCCGCGATCGCGGGTTGGACGGGGTCGGTCGGCGGGAAGTACCGCGTTTCGTTGACGAGCGCATCGAGATCGCCGGCAAGCGAGGTGGCGAGAAAGCGATCAATGATCGCTTGCATCTCGATCGTGAGCGGGCTCTCGGCTTGCTCCGGTTTGGAGAAGACTCCAAGGAGGTCTTCATCCGCGAGCGATGGCTCGCCGGGGGCTCCGGACTTGAGCACGGGCGAGCCGGAGACGGCGTACTGCATCATGCCGGCGATCTTCGCGACCGCCGACCGGAAGACGGGGTAGCCGTTCTCGGTGTTGTGCTTCCATCCGCCGAACGCTTCGATCACCAATTCGGTGCGCTCTTTGCGGTAGTCTCGGGTTGGCGGGTAGCGGTCGTCGAGGGAAGCGGGCTCGGGTTGGCGGATCGGCGCGGGTGTCGCGATCTGTGCTCCCGCGTGGGCCGCGAGCACCAGGGTTGGTGCGACGAGCCAGAAGCCGTTCACGACCCGCTCCCGTGCTCGGACATCACCTGCAGTTCGGCGGGCACGAGGTCGGCGAGTTCCTGAGCGAGCAACCCGGCGGGGGTGCTTTGCTCGGCCCAGCGCTCGCCCGCCCGGGCGTGGGCTTCGACGGCGATCCGGGCGAGGTCGAAGGGAGTGAGCCCCACTTTGATGGAAGCCGCGAGCGCCGGGCTTCGCGACGCGAGCTTGGCCGCGGCGAGCATGCGGGTGGCGTCAAAGTGCTGGGCGAGCAGTGACGCGATGACGCCCGCGAGCACATCGCCGGTGCCGGCGGTGCCCATGCACGGGTGGCCGCGCTCGCAGCGCCACGTGCGGACTCCGTCGCTCACGACGGTGCCAGCGCCCTTGAGGACGACGACGCAGCCGAGCCGCTGGGCGAGGTTTGTCGCGGCGGCGGGTCGCGTGGCTCGATCGACGGGGTCGAGCGTGATCTTCATCGCGTCGGCGAGGCGTTTGAACTCGCCCGGATGCGGCGTGAGGACGAGGGGTGCGTGCAGGTCGCGCCAGAGGTCCGGGATGCGAGCCATGACCGTGAGGCCGTCGGCGTCCACGACGACGGGGACGGTGCGTTGCTGGACGGCGCGGAGCACGACGGCTTCGGCACCGAGGCTGAGGCCGATACCGGGGCCGACGACGACGGCTTTGCTCTCGGCGAAGACGGTGTCGAGGACGGCGGCGGCTTCGTGCGGGACGATTCGGCCGGCTTCATCGGTGGGAAGGACGAACCCGGTGGCGCTGGGCAGGAGCGAGAGACCCGCGGAGAGGATTTCCTGCGGCATGACCAAGCGGCAGAGGCCGCAGCCGGCACGAAGAGCGCCGCGGCCGGCGAGGGCCGGTGCGCCGATCATCATGCGGCCATCACTGGTCGAGCCGCCGACGATCGAGACGGTGCCGAACGTGCCCTTGTGGCCGTCAAGCGGCCTGGGTGGAAGCGTGGGAAGCGGAGATTGATCCAGCGTCTCATCCATGACGCTCTCCTTGCTTGGCTTGGCTGGCTTGCTTGGCTTGGCTGGCTTGCTTGGCTTTCATCGCCCGTTCAACGACCTCGACGGGCATCTTCAGGATCGGCGGCCACGGCCGAACCGGAAGCCCGTGGCGTTCATCGCCGGGGACCTTCGGCGTCGCGTCGAAAGCCACCCGGCGGCCGCACTTGCTGAGGTAGCGATCGCGGTCGGGCGCGCCGTTGGCGAGCCAGTGGAAAAACGTGTCGTCGAATCCGGCGAGCGCGCAATCCGGACCGGCCACGATCGTCCAACGGGGGATCTCAACCTCGTTCGGCAGAGCCCCAAGGGCTTTGATCACCGCGGCGCCGTCGCCGGCTTTGTCCTTGGAGGCACGGACCAGAAGCCACCACCCGCCAAGCTCCTCCGGGATCCGTGCATCGAGGACGCCGGGCAGCGACTTCACGCGTGCTTCCGCGCGGACGGCGGCATCGCCGAGCACCGGCCCGATCGGGCCCGCGGCGCAAAGCTCGGCCGCGAGGGGGTCAAGATTCTGGTGCAGTTCCGCGTCGGCGGTCTTGCGCGTGGCATCCAGACCGAGCTTACCGCCCGCGCCCAGGAACGGAGCGGCGTGATCAAGGATGTCGAGCGGCCCTCTGACCTCCTCGGTGTCGCGTCCGGGAATGCACCGCTCCCCCACCGCTCGTAGCACGGCGGCGGTGTCGTGGACATCGACGTCGTGGTCGACGACAACGACGGACTTGGTCCACGCCATCTGGCCCGCGCCCCAGACGCTGTGCATGACGCGGCGGGCTTGGAACGGATACTCCTTGCGGATCTTGACGAAGGCGCAGTTGTGGAACGCTCCGAACATCGGCAGGTCGTAGTCGTCGATGTCGTGGATAAGGGTCTTGAGAAGCGGGAGGAAGATTCGCTCGGTCGCTTTCCCGAGGAAGTAGTCCTCCTGCGGGGGAAGGCCGACGACCGTGGTGGGGTAGATCGGATCGCGACGGTGCGTGATCGCGGTGACGGTCAGGATCGGGTACCGGTCCGGCATCGAGTAAAACCCGGTGTGATCGCCGAACGGGCCCTCGAAAACCGCTCCGGGGCCGAGCGGGCCGGCGTGGGGGTCTCGCGGGTCCCAGCCGATGAAGCCTGCCTGATCACTGACGTACCCCTCGATGATGATCTCCGCGTTGGCGGGGACCCAGACCGGGACGGTGCGGCCCATGACCATCGGAATGCCGCCGCGGTTGAGGAACCCGGCAAGAAGAAGCTCGCTGATGCCGGGCGGGAGGGGCGCGGTCGCGGCGTAGGGCATGACGCTTTCGCCGCCAAGTGCGATCGCGACAGGCATCGGCTTGCCCTTGCGTTTCCAGGATCGCCAGTGGCGGGCACCGTCGTGGTGCATGTGCCAGTGCATCGCGACGCGCTGCTGGCCGAGAAGCTGGACGCGGTACATGCCGATGTTGTGGCTTGACGGTTTGGGGTTGCCCTCATCGTCGGCGTGGATGGTGTGGATGCCCGCGAGGGTGATGTACCGACCGCGAAAGTCGCGTTCCCAAGCGGGGCCCGAGCCCAGGCCCGGGATGCCGTCATTCACGCCGCCCGGATAGCCGAGCGCGGCGTAATCGCCATCGTGCGGCCAGCAGCGGATGATCGGAAGCCGCGTCAGGTCGACCGCGTCACCCGTGCGGACCACCTCCTGGCAGAGGCCCAGCCCCTTGCGACGCTTGGGCGGGGTCTTGAGGAGGGGCAGGAGGGTCTGGAGCTTGGCCCACGCTTCCCCGAGCGATTTGGGAGGCTCGGGCTTGACGAGTTCGCCGATGCGGTGCGCGATCTCGGCGAACCCGCCCTTTTCGCATCCCAAAGCCATCTCCATCCGCTTGTACGACCCCCACGCGTTGATCAGCACGGGGATGTCGGACCCCTGCACGTTCGTCAGCAGGAGTGCCGAGCCGCCGCGGTCATGGAACCGGGGGTCGGCCAAGCGGGCGGAGGCGCTGGGGAGGTTGGGGGCTTTGGCTTTGCTCTCACGGTCCGCGAGGGCGGCGATCTCAAGGACGGGGGAAATGGGAGCGGCGATGCGCGAAAGCTCGCCGGAAGCGTCGAGTGCGGATACAAAGTCCCTGACGGTCTCGTACATTGTCCCTCAGCGTATGACCAGCGAGCAACCATCCTTGAACCCATCCCCGACCCCTCCTCTGAACCCTTGGGGCGACCGTGACTGGTCGACTTACTACGCCGCGGTCGCGGGCAAACCGGCGCGTGACACCCTCTTGATGGCTCTGGAGCTTTGGGAACGCGGCGGCGGTCGAGCGAACGGTCCGAAGGTGGCTTTGGACCTGGGAGCGGGCGAGGGGCGTGACACGCGGGAGCTTCTGCGGCGGGGATTCCGGGTCCTTGCCCTCGATCCGCACCCGGACGCGGCCAAGCTGATCGCGGAGGGCGTGCCGGCGGATCAGGAAGCGGCCCTGACGATCGTGAAGGGCGGGACCGAGTCGCTGGCTTCGGTTCTCGCGATGCGGCCGGAGTTCGGAGCCGCGGACGTCGTGAACGCGTCGTTCTCGCTTCCGTTCATCGCGCCGGCGAGGTTCGACCGGGCGTGGCGTGCGATCCGCAGCGCCATGGCTCCCGGGAGCGTGTTCGCGGGTCAGTTTTTCGGACCGCAGGATTCGTGGGCGACGATTCCGGGCCGCAGCCATCACACCCGGGAGCAGGTACAACAGATGCTCGACGGGCTTGTGATTGGTCACCTTGATGAATCCAACAAGCCGGGGCACGACGCCGAAGGAAACGCCAAGCACTGGCATGTCTTCCACGTGGTTGCGAAACGTCCGTCGTAAGACGCCCAAGGATCATTCATGGCTGCTTCCAACTCTCCGGGTTCTTCGACGTGGGCGATTGATCTGACCGAAGTCTCAAAGACCTACGGCCGCAGGATTCACGCTCTGCAGAACATCTCGATGCAGGTCGGCAAGGGTGAGATTTTCGGGTTTCTCGGGCCCAACGGCGCGGGAAAGTCGACGCTCGTCAAGATCCTGACGACCGTGATCCGGCCGACGAAAGCCACGGGCACCGTGCTGGGTCAGCCAGTCGGGCACAAGCCGACGCTGGCACGGATCGGCTACCTCCCCGAGCATCACCGGTTCCCCGAGTATCTGACGGGCCGGCAGGTGGTCGACTATTTCGGGGCGCTCTCGGGAACGCCGGCGGCGCAGCGCCGACGCCGAGCGGATGAGCTTCTCGACTTTGTCGGCATGAGAGCCTGGGCAGACCAGTCCGTGTCCAAGTACTCCAAGGGCATGCGGCAGCGGGTCGGTATCGCGCAAGCCCTTGTGAACGACCCGGACCTGGTCATCCTCGATGAGCCGACGGACGGCGTGGACCCCAACGGCCGCCGCGACATCCGCGACATGATCAAGACCCTCAAAGCCAAGGGAACCACGGTCTTCATCAACTCGCACCTGCTCTCAGAGCTTGAAGTCGTCGCGGATCGAGTCGCCATTCTCGTCAAGGGCAAGGTCGCGGCGCAGGGCACGATCGATGAACTGACGCGGCACCGGCTTCGGTACGAGGTCGAGGTCGCGGCCGACCCCGTGCGGATCGAGCAAGCCGTCCGCCAGCAACTCGGCGGCTTGCCCGGAGCGTCCATCGCGGACGCGACGATCACCGTGCCCGGCGGAGACCCGCAAGCGGTGCAGCCGGTGATCGACGCATTGCGAGCCGCCGGGCTCACGATCCGATCGGTCAAGCCGTACCGGCCGTCGCTTGAGAACCTGTTTATGGAAGCGGTGGACGACCAGCGAGCGGGCGCGAGCCTGGGGGAGAGCAAGCGATGAGCGCAACGCTGATTCAGACCCGTGCGATCTTCCTCGACGCCTACCGCGAGCTTTCGAGCAAGAAGCTCTTCTGGCTCGCACTTGCCATCTCGCTGCTGGTCGTCGGCGTGCTCGCGGCGTTCGGCGTGAACGAGAAGGGGATCACGCTGCTCTGGTGGGAGTTCGAGAACCCGATCTTCAACAGCAAGCTGATCTCGCCGGCGCAGTACTACAAGTTCGTCTTCGCCGAGTTCGGCGTGCCGTACTGGCTTGGATGGGGCGCGACGATCCTCGCCCTGGTGTCGACGGGCGGGCTCTTCCCGGACTTCATTGCGAGTGGATCCATCGAGCTCATGCTCGCCAAACCGATCTCGCGGCTCCGGCTCTTCCTCACGAAGTACTTCGCCGGGCTCCTTTTCACCGCTTTGCAGGTCGCGATCTTCACGCTGGCGAGCTTTCTCGTCTTCGGGATCCGGGGCGGAGCCTGGGAGCCGGCGATCTTCTGGGCGATCCCGCTGGTGGTGCTCTTCTACTCGTATCTCTACGCGGTGTGCGTGCTACTGGGCATCCTGACCAAGTCCACGATCACGTCGATCCTGCTCACGATCCTCTTCTGGTTCTTCCTGTTCATCCTCAATGCCGCGGACGGCCTCGTCATCGCGTTCAAGGTGAACAACCAGATCTCCCGCGAGCAGACGATTTCCACCATCGAGCGTCAGACCAAGGGCGCCCGCGACATGTGGATCAAGAACAACACCGGCGACGACGGCACGCCGCCGGACCGCGAGCCCTCCGCCGAAGAGATCGAGAAGGTCTCCTTCGTCCTGCCGACGACGCGCAAGGAACTCGAAGAACTCGAGAAGCGTGCCGGGGACATCCGCACCGCCGAACGCATCGTCGTCTCGATCAAGACCGTCCTTCCCAAGACCTCCGAGACCATCGCGTACCTCAAGCGGAACCTGGGTCCGCTCATGCCCGAGGGCGCCCTCGC